>JAYEKJ010000246.1:0-18867 GCA_034660975.1 Campylobacterota bacterium | reverse complement strand
AAGATAATAAGTCAAAGAATTGGGCTGTTATCTTTAATGAAGCTGGTCAAATGATGACGAGCTATAAGATAGAACCTGAGAATAAAAGCTTTGAAAGTAGTCAATCTAGTATCAAAGCTAAAATAACTAAAGGAGTGCCAAATGAAAAATTTAGACAATATTTTAAACAACTACGAAAATGATATTAAATATTGGAGTGATGATTTTGGGGAGGGGCATATTTTCCTAAACCATAGAGAACAATTAATCCCTTTTGAAGATGATAAAAGAGTTGAAAAACTAGATGCTAAGGCACTAGAAGTTATTAAAAATGATAGCTCTAAAGGTTCTGATAAACTTTTTTTAAAAAAGTTAAAGTATTTAATAAATCATTCTAAAAATCATCAAGATGTAGCATAGAGAGCCTAAACAAAGTATTACTTTAAAACTATTATCTCTCCAAATGGAATATCATTCTCTTTAGAAGTGACCCATTTCACATCATAATTAGGCTCTTTTTTTGGAAATTTTCCATCCAAATCTGTAAAATATAAAAGCAGTTTAGTATCCTCAAACTCAGATTCTATAAACTCAAAAATAGGTCTAAAGTCGGTTCCACCCTGCCCTTTTATATCACACTCTAGTATATCACCACTATAAAAAGTTTGATGGCTTTGAATCTTATCATCACAAACAAGTAACTCTATTTGGTAGTTTTGTATTATTTGCATCAAAAAGTTAAGTTCACTCAAAAACTCATTGAGTAATTCATCATCCACAGAACCAGAACTATCTATCGCTACAACAAGTCTGAATCTATTACTCACACAAGATGGTAGATAGATTCCTAAATACAAGAATTTTTTATTTGGAGGGATTAAGATATAGTCATCTTTATGAAACTTATCTATCGCTAACTTTAACTCCTCCCTCCAATCAATCTTTCCATCAAAATTTAACTCAAAAAATCTATCCATATCTAAAGGAAGTTCCCCTGTTTTAGATTCAGATTCTAAGGTTGCTTTTGTAAACTCTTCAAAAAGTTGCTCTTTTAAAAAATCATCTTTTGTGATTTGTTTTATATTTTGCTCTGTTTGTGTTTCTTCATTCTCATTTTTAGAATCATCCACATCCTTTACATCCTCAGCCTCATATTCCAACTCATCACGAAGTATGTCATCTTTTAACTCAGCATAAATCTCCTCAGCATACAGTCCACAAAATCTCTCAGAGTAGTGAGATTGCCAAGGTCTATCCATCCCATTTTCAACAAGCATATCATTTATGGCATAGTCAGTAGCCAACTGCCATAACCATCCACTACGATTATTTTTTCTCATATCATGCGAGAGAGAAGCATGCATCGCACCATTGGCGAAAACAAACTCCATCTCACTCAAAGTGAGTTCTTGAAAAAAATCACTATTGTACTCAAGCTTTATACCATCACTTTTTGAGGCTTGAATATCATCATTTAAAACCAGTTCAAGTTTTGAAGCGATAGTCCCAAAGTAGGGATAATCAACTAAAAGTTTTGCTTTTGCTTGGGAAATTTTTTTATCAATTGGCATCTGTAAGTACCTAGCCCAAAAGATATGAAAACTTTTTAACCCACTCTTTAAAAACTTTTGAGTGTTCCATCCTTACACCATTTCTTTGTAAATCTTGCACTATCATCACGGCAAACTCACTCTTTAACTCTAGTGTATAATTTAAAACATTATCTATTTTCTCATCACTATTATCTTTTAAAACTCCACTTACCAAACCTGTACTAAGTGCATATAAAACATCCACTTCATCGCAATACTCACCTTTTCCAGTTTCTAAAATTTGTTTTATATTTGGCAATCTATTCATCACTTTTGCAAAACTTAAAAAGCCAACTGCTACTTCACGAGAAACTGCACCTGAAATAGAATCTAAAAGTAACTCTTCATCTATTGCACTTTTTAAGATTCTATCTACATATTCCCAACTTCTAGGGGTTGCAAAACTTTTTTTATCGCTCTTTGCATCAAATGTAAAAAGATGTTCATTTTTGTAAGATATATAAGCGATTATCCTCTCATCTAAGCCTCTCTCAAAAGCCCAAAATCTCCAATCATCAATATCCACCTCCATATCAAAATGGACAAATCTATTGGCTAATGGGCTTGGCATCCTATATGTTACACCCCTGTCACTCTCACGATTCCCTGCTGATATTATCGCCCAACCATCAGGCAACTCATACTCACCAACTTTTCTATCAAGTATGAGCTGATAAGCTGAAGCCTGAACAGATGGTGGAGCTGAGTTTAACTCATCTAAAAACAGTATTCCTTCACCATCACTAGGTAAAAAAGCTGGAGGAGCCCAGAGTGCTGTGTGAGATTCTTTATCATAAAAAGGAATCCCTTTTAAGTCGGTTGGATCCATCAGTGCAAGTCTTAAATCTATAAAACCGATACCCAAAGAATCTGCTACCTGCTTTACAATTGAGGACTTCCCAATCCCTGGAGCACCCCAAAGAAATGTTGGTACTTTTTGCTCACATAAAGATTTGATAACACTTATTAAATTTGAAGCTTTCATCTTATAACCAACCTATATTTTCTTTTTTTATATGTTTTCCATATCCAGCATTTGTTTTTACAAATCTACTGTACTTAGCATCCAACTCTAATTGGTATAAAATATCTATCGGAGTGTTTTCATTTTTTGCTAGAGAGAGATGATATTTTTGATTCTTGTAAGCCTCCTCTAATATACTTACAGGAGTTGCACTATTTTCATAAATTAAAACCTCTATATCTCCATTTTCATAAGATAAAAGTGTTTTAATAATCTTTTCATCTAAATTATCATTTGTTGATAAAGCTAAATCTATCTTTTCATCTCTCTTTGCTAAAAGTTTCTCTTGCATCTCTAAATTTAAACTCTCATTTGATGCCAAAAAAAGTTTATAATTGTCTAGTAGCATAAAGAGTTCATCATTAAGTTCAATAGAGTGAGCTATATTTTCACAAAACTTATTCTCTTTTAAAAACTCTTTTACCAAGTTAATGTCAAGATTTTTATTAAAAGATAATGCTTCTATAACCTTCTCATCACCACTATTGAAGAATCTTCTTTGCATATTTTCATCACAATATATACTCATAGTTATCGCTAATTTTATTTTTGGATGAAATTTTAATGGTTTTAAATCACTTATAACTTTTAAAACATTTAAATCTTTAGTTTGTGCTACTAGATGTATAAAACCGGTTGTTGCAAATTGTATGTTGTGGTTTCTCTCTATATTTTCATAAAATCTTAAAATAAATGATGCACTCACATCACGATTATCATCATTCTCAAAAAAATCTTCACCACCCCAATTATAAAGTTTTATAAGTCTAAAAAACAGCTCATCACTTATCGTAGAGTTAGTGATAAAATCTTTTAGTCTCTCTTTATCGTGTGAAAGTTTCAAACTCATAAGAAGAGTATCAGAATCGATATGTTTTGCCAACTCATCTTCAAGCAAATCAATAGTTATATAATTTGGTTTTTCATCTTCATACAAATTTTCACTTGCAATCTGTTCATAAGGGGTCATCATCTTCCCCTCAACAACCACAATAACCTCATCACTATACTCTTTAAGAATCTCAATATTGTGATATTTCATCTGTGATTGAAACTCATCAGAACGAAAAGCACGACTTTTTCCAAACATAACTATTTTTTTATTTTTTAAATCTTCTAATTTCATGATATGATTATACACATATTTATTTGTTTTCTCTTCTTTGTTATTATTCAAATAATTATTTTTAAGGAAATATCAATGAAATTCTATGCTCCATGGGAAAAAGCTTTTAATAGAATCGCCACCCCATTTGAACATTTTTTACATGCTCAAACGACTACGGGTTTAGTTTTAATGTTTATGACGATTATTGCTTTAATCTTGCAAACTCCCCTTTAGCTGAAATATATTCACATATTTTTCATACAAAAATAGATTTTAGTGTTGGTGAGTGGAAATTATCACACAGTGTTCACCACTGGATAAATGATGGGCTTATGGCTATATTTTTCTTTATGGTTGGATTAGAGATTAAAAGAGAGATTCTAGTTGGGGAACTCTCAAATATTAAAGTAGCTATATTACCAATACTTGCTGCTATTGGTGGGATGGTTTTACCGGCACTTATCTATACATCTATTAACTTTGGTGGAGAGGGTGCTGTTGGTTGGGGTATCCCTATGGCTACTGATATTGCATTTGCAATTAGTGTTTTAGTTCTTCTTCGCAATCATGTTTCACCTGCATTAGTAACATTTTTAGTAGCACTTGCTATTGTTGATGACCTTGGTGCAGTTTTAGTTATAGCAATTTTTTACACTGAACAGATTCACATCTTACCATTACTCTTAGCAGCTGTCTCTTTTCTTGTCATGGTTACTTTTAACCGTTTTGGTATCCATGCAAATTTTCCATATTTTGTAATTGGACTGATTATGTGGTTTTTTATGCTTGAATCTAGTGTTCATGCTACTATTGCAGGTGTTATAGCTGCTATGACTATACCATCTCGTCCAAAACTAACACCTAGCCATTTTACTGGTCATGCTAAAAATTTACTTGATGAGTATGATAATTATCCAGCTGCAATTAACCACACAATGCATGAAAATCAAAAAGCTATACTTTTAAATATCAAAGATACTATCAATTCTGTTGGTTCACCATCTGCAAGACTAGAACATGACCTACATCTTCCTGTCGCTCTTATTGTAATTCCACTTTTTGCTCTTGCAAATGCTGGTATTTCGATAGATTTTTCATCTATTGGAGATACAATTATGACACCTGTTTCTTTAGGAATCATAGCTGGTCTTTTACTAGGGAAAATTCTTGGAATTGCTGGGGTAGCCTACTTAGCTATCAAATTTAAAATTGCTTCACTTCCAGATGGCAGTAGTATGAGTCAAATTTTTGGTGTCGCAGCTCTTGGTGGAATTGGATTTACAATGTCCATATTTGTAGCTGATTTAGCATTTATGGGTAATGAAGCTCTTATATTTCAAGCAAAAGTTGGTATTTTAGCTGCTTCTTTATTTGCAGGACTTTTTGGTTACATTTGGTTGAAATATATAGCAAAAAGCTAGATTTTAATTAATTAAGACTATAATATTAATTATAAATTTTAACAGGTATAACAGTATGAATATAAGACCAAATAATTATGAGAGAATGTTTCCACAGAATGCTCTACTTGTTACAAAAACAGATTTAAAAGGTAGAATCACTTATGCCAATCAGGCTTTTATGGATATAGTTGGTATGGATGAGGATACTCTTGTTGGTGCTGCTCACAATGTGATTCGCCATCCAGATATGCCAAGAGTGATATTTAAATTGCTATGGTCAAAACTCAAAAACTCTAAAGAGGTTCATGCATATGTAAAAAATCTTTGTATTGATGGTTCTTTTTACTGGGTAATGGCTAATGTGACACCCTCTTATGATAACTCTGGTGCAGGAGATAGTAAAGTTATAGGCTACCACTCCTCAAGACGACAACCATCTAAAGAGGCTCTATCTATAATTCAACCATTATATGAAGAGCTTCTTCGTGCAGAAAAAAGTGGTGGAATAAGTGCAAGTGAAAAAATAATCAACAATCTACTACATGAAAAAGGAGTTTCATACGATGAATTTATCCTCTCTATCTAAATTACATTACGCCAATTATGCTCATATAGCTGTTGTTTCAACTGGGGTAATTTTCTCTGCTATATTTTTTGAATTCCATCTAGCAACATTCATAATCAACATGTTAAACATCGCTATTGCTATATATGCTTATAAACAGATTCATATCACAAAAAAAAGTATAGATAGAACTTCTGAAATAATAAAAATTGCTGCTCAAAAAGGTAACTTTGAGAATCGTCAACACCATATTGATGGTGGTGGTGAATTAACAGACTTAGCCTGGAATCTTAACGACCTCTTTGACCAAATAGAATCTGTTCTTCGTGAGATAAATACATCGATAGAGTATGCTTCTCAAAACAAATATTTTAGAAGAATAAATACAACTGGCTTAAATAGCACTTTTAGTAAAACTGGTAATCTCATAAATATCTCTCTTGATGCGATGTATGAAGAGTTTAAAAATCAAGAAAAAGATAGGTTTATAAATGACTTATCAAAAACAGGTAAAGGGATGCTTGAAAACTTTAAAAGTATTCAAGAGCAAATAACCCAGACAAATGATACACTTACTCAACTTGCTGTAGAATCTCAAGAGAGTGCTTCACTCTCTCGTTCAAATAATGCCGTTGTTGAGACAATGAATGATAATTTTGTCAAACTATCTGAAATTATCGCGCACAATGATGAATCTATAGATGGGGTAACAGCAAGAACTGCTGATATCACCTCTGTTGTTGACTTAATTAAAGATATTGCTGATCAAACAAACTTACTAGCATTAAATGCTGCTATTGAAGCTGCTAGAGCTGGTGAACATGGGCGTGGATTTGCAGTAGTTGCAGATGAAGTTCGTAAACTTGCAGAGAGAACTCAAAAAGCTACAAACGAGGTAACAATGTCAATCTCCACATTGCAACAAGAAGCAAACGGGATGCTTGATAACTCTAAAGAGCTAAATCAAATAGCAGAACAATCAACTAAAAGTGTTGAAACTTTATACTCATCACTTACACAATTTAACAAAACCTCTGAATCTGTACTTAGTTCAAGTAGATATATGAAAAATAAAAACTTCATTGTACTCGCTAAGATTGATCATATATTATTTAAAGCAGATGCATTTTCTAATATTCAAAATGGTACACATAAACAGTTTAGTAATCATAATGATTGTAGATTTGGTAAATGGTATAACGATGATGGAAAATCACAATTTGGACACTCTAAAAGCTATGCAGGAATTTTAGCTCCACACAGTAGAGTTCATGATTTAGTTCTTAGTACATTTAACATACTTGAGCATGATAGTGCTATCAATCATGAAGAGACTATTAAAAATAATTTCATTGAGATGGAAAAAGCTTCTGAGATACTTTTTAGCCTTATGGATAGTATGCTTTTAGAAGAAGCAACACATAATGAGGAAAATATCTCAAAAGGTGAGATAGAACTTTGGGACATAGAATAACTACAATTCCTTAATTTTATATAATTTTGCTACAATATTCTTTATAATTATTATTATTAAAGGAAATTTTTGCAAACTAAACAATACTCAGTTCAGGTGTGTGAAGTATCCTTAACTGACGAAAATAAATTTATATCTTTTTTTGATACAAACTACAACTTTTTTAAAAATCATCTTATTCTTATTAATGGAGAAGTAACTAAAAAAGTTGAAGATTATCTAAATGGGAAGGGATTAAGATTTATTGTTAATATAACTCTCCCTAAAAAACAAAGCTCTAAAAAAGTCAATAAAGAGCTTGATAATGAGAAACAAAAACTTATAGATACTCAAAAAAAACTTGAAGCAAAAATTTTAGAACTAATAAATAGTGAATCAAATGATTTAAAGGTTTTAGATACACTTGTTCGAAGTGGACAAGAACTAAAAATTGATGGTGACTTACTTTTACTAAATCGTGTAAATAGTGGAGCAAATATTATCGTTGATGGAAACTTAATCATCACTCAAATAGTGGATGGTTCCATCCGTTGCTACGGAAAGTTTATGATGCTAAAAGCATCACCAAAAGCAAATATAATATTTCATGATGTAGAGGTTGATAACTCTTTTTTGAAAGATAGACTCAATAGAGTGGAACTTAAAAACGATGAAATACTTATAACACCAGTACTAAAGGAGACAAATTGGGGCGTATAATAGCAGTTATTAGTGGAAAAGGTGGAGTTGGTAAAACTACAACTACCGCGAATGTTGGACTTGGTATCGCAATGAATAATAAAAAATGTGTTGTTGTTGATTTTGATATTGGTCAAAGAAACTTAGATATGATTCTAGGACTCGAAAATCGCGTAGTTTATGACATAGTTCAAGTTATGGATGAAGAGGTAAAACTAAAACAAGCCCTTATTAAAAGTAAATATAACGAAAATCTTTTTTTCTTAGCTGCTTCACAAACGAAAGATAAAACAGTTTTAGATTCAGATAAAATCAAAAAATTTGTAGATCAATTGAGTGAAGAGTTTGAATATGTAATTCTTGATGCTCCAGCTGGGATTGAGAGTGGTTATGAACATACAATTGAGTTTGCAGATTCTGCAATTATTGTTGTAAATCCGGAAGTATCTTCTATCCGTGATGCTGACCGTGCTATTGGTATCTTAGATTCCAAATCTCAAAAAGTAAAAGATGGTGAAGAGGTATATAAATATTTAATTATCAATCGAATTAATCCAAAAATGGTACAAAGTGGTGAGATGTTAAGAAGTGAAGATATATTAGATATATTGAGCGTACCCCTTGTTGGTAAAGTACCAGAAGATAAAGGTATCATCGATGCTTCAAATCAAGGTAAACCGATTATATTAGAAAAAAATTCTCCTGCAGGGGAAGCATATAGTAGAATCTCTTCTCGAATTTGTGGTGAAAATATTGAGATAGTGGATGTGGAATCTGTAAAAGATGGTCTTCTTAATAAAATAAAAGGGATTTTTAAATAATGTTTTCATTTTTTAAAAAGAAAAGTAGTGCTACCACTGCTAAAGATAGATTAACTATAGCGATTATGTCTGATAGAGAAAATAATAGTTACCCTTTTATGGATGAGATGAAAGCTGAACTTATTGAAGTTGTTAAAAAATATATGGGTGTAAAGGCAATCGATGTTAAAAAAGAGGTTCTTAATGGTGTTGAAGCTTTATCTATTGAAGTTGAATTAGAAAAAACTTAAATTGTGATAATTATATCAAATATTAAATATTACCCTTAGCTATATTGGTTATAATGCCAACAAATTAATTAAAGGTAACTATTATATGAAAAGAAGAACTTTTATGGGTTTTGCAAGTGCTAGTGCTATTGTAGCACTTAGTGGATGTGTCAGCCCAACACCAAATACTACTAAAACTAATAATTCTCAAAACAAATCATTAACACCTATCAGAAAAAAGACGAAACAAAGAGTTATCGTTATCGGTGGTGGCTTTGGTGGTTTAAATACTGCTTCTGCTATTGTAGCAACTGATAATGACAAAGAGATAGAAGTTATTGTAATTGAAAAGAATCAACACTATTTTGTATGTCCAATGAGTAATACTCTACTAAGTGGTGATTCAACTTTCAAAAAAGAAGATTTTGTATTTGACTACTCAAATGTACAAAAAGAGTATGGTTTTGAAGTTATGCAAGCAGAAGTTGTTGGAATCGATAGAACAACACAAACAGTTTCAACTTCAGCTGGTTTTTTAGAGTATGACTTTTTAGTTATGGCTCCAGGGATTGAGTATAACTATGAGGTTGAGTTTCCACACTGGAGTGAAGCAAAGATTAGACAAGCTAAACTTGAAGCTCCAGGGGGATTGATTAGTGATACTGGAATTGAGCATACTAGACTTATTCAACAATTAGCACAGTTTAAAGAGAATGGTGGGGAGGGAATTATAGCTATCATCCCACCTCGTCCAAATATTACAAAATCCTTAGAATCTAGTATTGCTCATAAATCTCTTCAAAGATGTAAACCCGCACCTTATGAGAGAGCCTGTATGATTGCTAACTGGATTAAGAAAAATAATTTAGTTGGTAAAGCTAAGGTGATGATTTTAGACAACTCAGCTCGTCCACAAGCAAAAGCTGTTGCCTTTGAGCAGGTATTTAAAGAGCTTTATAGCGATGTTATTGAGTATGTTGGTGGTTTTGATTTGATGGATGTTGATTTTGATAAAAAAGAGATAGCTTATCGCTCTATCAATGATGATGCAGATTACGAAAAAAATACTATGAAATACGATGTATTAAATCTTATCCCTCTTCAAAAAGCTAGTTCACTTATCTCTATGGCTGGTATAAAAACTAACGCTTGGGGTGGTGCAGTTTTAGCAAAAAGAAGATTCTATACAAAAACTGATGATAAAGTTTATGTGATTGGCGATAGTGCTTTTTATGGAAAAGGTACCTTTAAAGATAATCCAAAGCAAAAAGGTGGTGTTCCTGCCGCTGCTCAAACAGCATATAGTTCTGCAAAAATTGCTGGTGAGATGATTACAAATAGAATCTTAAAAAATATAGATGCACCAATAACTGATATGTCAGCTTCATGTTTTTCAATGGTTAAAAGTTCAGACGAGAGATTTGGAATAGCAATTTATAAAGATTTTAAATTTACAGATAAAGGTTTTACAATAACAGAGAGTGTACCAAAAATTGATGGTAAATATTATAACATTGAAGCTGGTATTGGTCTCACTGGATGGCTTGATGCTATCACAGCTGATACCTTTGCTACATTTACACCAACTATAAGATCTCTTTAAATCACTTTTTAAGTGATTTAAAAAACATCATCTCATTTTCTCTTAAAATTCGAATCATATTGGTTGAACCTGCTACTCCAACGGGATCACCTGCTGTTAATATATAACTCTTATCTAATTTTAAAACTTTTCTATCTAAACCTTGGTTCATAACTTCACTCATCATCTGACCCAATGAATCTTGAAGCACCATAAAAGCAGGAACTACTCCCCAACAAATAGTTAAAAACCTTGCTACCTTTTCATCATGAACAACAGCATATATATCACGACGAGGACGATAGCGAGATAGTTTTCTAGCAGATGAACCAGATGCTGTTAATCCAATAAGCCCCCAAGCATCAGTATCCTCACAAAGTCTTATAGCCGCAGAATTTATACTATCTGTTGCATCAGTAATTTCGAAGTCTGAAAATTTATTAAATGGATAGTTCTTTTCAGCTCCCTGAATGGTTTGAACCATAGTCTTAACTGCAAGTACAGGATTATTTCCAACTGCACTCTCTTCTGAGAGCATTACAGCATCAGTCCCATCTAAAACTGCATTTGCTATATCGCTTATCTCTGCTCTAGTTGCAGTCTCATGTGTAGTCATAGAGAGTAGCATCTGAGTAGCTGTAATTACTGGTTTAGAGACCTCATTTGCTTTTCTAATAAGCATTTTTTGCAAAGATGGAACCTCATAAAAAGGAACTTCGATTCCTAAATCACCACGAGCAACCATCAAGCCATCACTAACCTTTAAAATTGCATCTATATTCTCAACAGCATCAAACTTTTCAATCTTAGCAAAAAGCTGTACCCTTCCATTATGCTCATCTATTATGTGCCTAGCTTCTACCATATCATTAGCATCTTGGACAAATGAGATTGCCATAAAATCAACACTATTTTCTATACCCCAAAGCATATCTTTTCTATCTTTTAGAGTTAAAACATCAATACCTAATCTAGTATTTGGAAAATTTACACCTTTTCTTGATGACAATAACCCACTATTTTGTACTTTAACTTTTATAGATTCATCTAACACTTCAATAACTTCTGTGCGAATCATTCCATCATACAGATATATATACTCACCAACTTTTAGTTGATTCAAAATTGTTGGTTGATTTATACATGTTTTATAATAATTATCAGATATTTTAACACCATCTATCTCATCTTTTACAAACTCTACAATATCATTTACTTTAAGTTTAAAAGGCTCCTCTATCTTACCAACTCTAATTTTTGGTCCACTAATATCTTGAAGTATCCCAACAAATAGACCTGTTTTCTTTTGAGCCTCTCTAATTTTTTGTAAAACATCATAATGGTACTCATGAGTACCATGTGAGAAATTTAAGCGAAATACATTTACTCCAGCTCTCATAAGTTTCTCTATCATCTCATAAGAATCAGAAGCTGGTCCAATCGTTGCTAAAATTTTTGTTCTTTTTTTCATAAAATTACTTTTTCAACCTAAATTTACAAGAACCAACACTTATACTCTTCCCATTTTTAATCGCCTCTTTAATGTAGATTAGTGTACCCTTAGAATCAGCATCACCAACCTCCTCTTCTATAATCTTTAAAAGATCATCCTCTTTAGTATCTGTCCATATTTTTTCATAATTGTATTGTGTTTGTATTTTCATATCTATATAATACCAAAAAAAAACTTTGCTTAAAAAACATTAGTTTTTACAATATTTCTAGAGCATATTTGAAACAATATAAACTTAAATAATTATACTTATAATTGACTTTAATTATTTGAAAGTATTTTTTAGATATAATTCGCGAAATACTTTAAGGGGAAGGTGCCTTGTTTAGCAATAAGCAAAACTCGCTTTCATCATCTCCTTAAATTTAAAGGATTATGATGCAAGAAAATGCACAAGAAAACACTCAAAAAGAAGAAGTAACAATCACATTTGATGATTTAAACCTAAGAAAAGAAGTACTACAAGCAGTTAAATATGCTGGTTTTACTGCTCCAAGCCCTATTCAAGCTCAGGCAATTCCATTTGTATTAGATGGTCGTGATATGGTTGCACAAGCTCATACTGGTACTGGTAAAACAGCTGCTTTTGGTCTTCCAGCTATCTCTAATATGAAATTAAATTCTGGTGTTGAAGTTTTAGTTATCACTCCTACTCGTGAACTAGCTACTCAAGTTTCTGATGAACTGTTTAAGTATGGTAGAAATATGGGTGTAAGAACTGTAACTGTTTATGGTGGTTCTTCGTACAAGCGTCAACTAGACCTTATTGAGCGTGGAGCAAATATCGTTGTTGCAACTCCTGGTCGTCTTTTAGATATTCTTAAAAAAGATATGCTTAGTAACTTTACTCCATCTATGGTTGTTTTAGATGAAGCGGATGAGATGCTTGATATGGGTTTCTTAGATGATATTAATGAGATTTTCTCATATTTACCAACTAACCGTCAAACTCTTTTATTCTCAGCAACTATGCCTAAACCAATTAAGATTCTTGCAGAAAGAATTTTAGAAAATCCTCAGTTTATCTCTATAACTAAGGGTGAGACTACAAACAAAGATATTGAACAATCTTACTATGTAATCGAAGAATCTGAAAGAGATGATGCGATTATTCGTCTTATGGATTCTGAAGATATTGATAAATCAGTTGTATTTTGTAGAACAAAATCTGAGGTTGATAGACTAAGTAATGTTCTTTCAAATGCTGGTTATTTAGCAAATGGTCTTCATGGAGATATGGAGCAAAGACAAAGAGAAACCGTTATCAAAGGTTTCAAACAAAACTCTGTAAAAGTTCTTGTTGCTACTGATGTTGCTGCTCGTGGTATCCATGTAAACAATATCTCCCATGTATTTAACTACCATATCCCATTTGATCCAGAATCTTATGTTCACCGTATCGGTAGAACTGGTCGTGCTGGTACAAAAGGTAAAGCTATTACACTTTTAACTCCTTTAGAGTTTAAAGAGCTTCAAAGAATTAAACAAAAAGTTGGAACTTCAATGAACCACGCTTTTGTTCCAAGTAAAAATGATTTAAGAGAATCAACAGTTGACGCACTTGTTAAAAAAGTTGAAGATCATAAAATCTATGATGAAGCTCACAGAGTTTTAGATAAACTTCGCGAAGATATAGATGAAGAGCAAATGGCATACAAACTTATCTCTATGTTACTGGATCAACAAGAGATTAAAGGACCAAATACTATCGGTATCCCAGAAGATAGACTTGAAGCTATACTTGCTCGTGCTGCTCAAAGAGGTGGCGGAGGAAACTCTCGTGGTCGTGGTAGAAGTCGTAGTGGCAGTGGTGGTGGTTACCGTGGAAACCGTGATAAAAATCGTTCAGGTGGTGGCGGTGGTTACCGTGGTAACCGTGAAGGTGGAAGTCGTGACGGTGGTGGTGGCGGTTACAGAGGTAACCGTTCAAACTCCAATAGACACAGAGACTAATCTATACTTCTCTATAAAGTTCACACTTAGTGAGCTTTATAGCAATATATCCCCTTTATATTTTTTACACCTTCAAAATAAACTGATATAATAATGCCAATTTAAAAATAGGTATTTACAAATGATAATATATGAAGATAATCAACTCTATATAGAAAAAGAATCAAGTGAGATTCCATGGTTAAAAATATTTACAAAAGAGCCGTTTAAAGAGCTAGGAGATGTTCCAAAAGAGTTACGAATAAAACTATGGGAAGTGTATGACATAGTTGAATATGAGATGAAAAATTATTATAAACCTAAAAAAATAAATATGGCTTCATTTGCAAATATGCTACCAAGAGTTCATATACATGTTATGGCAAGATTTGAAAATGATAGCTATTTTCCAAACCCTATGTGGGGAGAAAAACTAAGAGAGAGTGATTTAAAACTTCCGGATGAAAAAGAGTTTTATAAAAGAGTTTCTAATTCAATAACCTGTAAATAAGTACCTGTTCATAAAGAACCCCAAATTTCAGCGATAATAAAATAGCTCTAGTGCTAGGCAGAAATCAGTAAAAAAAGTTATTTTAGTGGTGAAAATGGGACTAGGGCTGAACCCCAAGTTAGTCCCCCACCAAAAGCATCTAATAGCAGTAATTCACCTTTTTTTAGTGAACCATCTTCATAAATATCATTTATTGCCATAGGGATTGAAGCACCTGAAGTGTTACCATATTTAGCAACAGTAACAACTACCTGCTCTTTTTTCATCTTTAGAGCATCTCCAACAGCTTTTATGATTCTATAGTTTGCTTGATGTGGTACGAAATGATTTATTGAACTACTTTCAATATTATTGGCTTCTAAAATCTCAACAACATCTTTTGTTAAAGTACGAACAGCTACTTTAAAAGTTTCATTCCCTTTCATCTGCATAAAACAAGCACCAGCTTCAATATCTAGTGAATCATGAGGAGAACCTGTACCACCATTTGGAGTCATTAGTAGATCAGCATAAGTACCATCCGCACCGGTATTTACATCGATTATAGCTTCATCTTTATTATCAGTTGCACTAATCACAGCAGCACCAGCACCATCACCAAAAAGGATACAAGTACCTCTATCTGTATAATCTGTAATAGCTGAAAGTTTTTCAGAACCGATTATAAGTACATTTTTTTTCATTCCGGATTCTATAAATGCTTTTGCGATTGATAAGATATACACAAAACCAGTACAT
Source organism: Campylobacterota bacterium (assembly GCA_034660975.1). Lineage (GTDB taxonomy): Bacteria > Campylobacterota > Campylobacteria > Campylobacterales > Sulfurimonadaceae > Sulfurimonas. The sequence goes on along the minus strand of JAYEKJ010000246.1, from coordinate 3,738 downwards.
GCAGCAGATATATCAAATGCTGTTACATTTTCAAGTCCAAGTTTATTTGAGATAATAGTTGCAGTAGATGGCATACAGAAATAATCAGGTGAGATAGTAGCACACACAACCATATCAATTTCATTTGCAGGAATCCCACTTCTTTCTATCGCTAGTTTTGCTGCTTCTGCGCCCATATCACTTGTTGTTTCATTCTCGTGCGCTATATGACGCTCTTTAATACCAGTTCTTTTTGTAATCCATTCATCAGTTGTGTCAACCATCTCTGAAAGATCTTCATTACTTAATATTTTACTTGGAGCGTAAGCACCAATTGAGCGAAATGCAGCATAAGCCATTAATTTTCCTTTTGATTGTACTCTTGTAGTGTTTTTAATATATGTTCGTTTACACCAGTATCAACATAAGCAATAGCTTGATAGATTGCATTTTCCATAGCTTTTGCATTGCTTTTACCATGACTTACAATAGCACAACCTTTTATACCAATAAGTGGAGCTCCACCAACTTCAGCATAATCTATCTCTTTTTTAAGAAGTTTAAATACTTTTCTCATTAAGAGTGCACCGGTGATTGCGATAGGTGATTTTTTAATATAATCTTTTATAAAAAAGCTTATAGTTGAAGCAACACCCTCGCTTGTTTTAAGAACTAAATTTCCAATAAAACCATCACAAGTGATCACATCACAAGAGCCATTAAAAAGATCTCCACCCTCTACATTTCCAATAAAACCATCAGAATCTTTTAGTAGTTTATGTGCAGCTTTTGTAACTTCATTCCCTTTAGAGTCCTCTTCACCATTAGCTAAAAGACCTATTCGTGGATTTTCAATTCCCATAACAGTTTGAGCATAACAACCGCCCATAATTGCAAATTGAACTAAATGTTCAGGTTTGGAATCTACATTTGCTCCAACATCTAGGATAATAGAGCGACGACCTTTTACAGTTGGCATAAAAGTGATAAGAGCTGGACGGGAGATACCTTTTAAACGACCTAATCTAAGAGTAGCAAGAGTCATTGTAGCACCACTATGTCCAGCAGAAACCACACCATCAGCCTCACCATTTTTTACAAGGTCAATAGCTTTATAAATAGTACTCTCTTTTCTTTTTATTGCATCAGTTGCAGCATCACCCATAGAAATCACATCATCAGCTTCTATAATAGAAATCTTATCTCTATAACGCTTAGGTAACATAGGTAAAATTTCTGATTTTTTTCCTATAAGTATAGGTTCGAATGATTTATTTTTGAGTGCGGCGATACATCCCTTAACAATTGGCTCAGGACCAAAGTCCCCGCCCATTGCATCAATAGCAATTTTTACCATTGATTATTTATACTCACCAGTCGTTGGATTGATGTGGTGTGGTAATCTATAAGTTCCATCAGCATCTTTAACTGGTTTAGCTAAAGTGATTTTATAGTGAGTTCTTCTTTTCGCTGAACGAGAGTGAGAGACTCTTCTTTTAGGTACTGCCATAATTTGTTCCTTTGTTTAAATTTTAATTACAATTTTTGCAACTGTGATAGTCGCTTTTGATAAGCTCAATTTCAGAGATTAAAAGCTCATCTAAATCTGCTAAAGAGTCAAAAGATTCTACAACATCTAATTCGATATCATTATTATCTTCATACAAACCATCTGAGATGAAAAATTCTACTTCTTCATCTAAGGGTAATTGAAACTCTTCACCACATTTATTGCATTCAGTATCAACTGAACCACTCAGATCAGCATGAAGCAAAATTAATTTGCCGGAATGATACTGCAAATAACCTTTAAAAGTTATTTCACCAGATTTTATGTCAAAATCCAATGGTGTTTTGCCAACTTTTCTAAGTGTAACTTTCATAAGTAATACTTAAGAGATTTCTCTTTCTGAAAAGAAAAATGCAATTTCGATAGCTGCATTTTCAACTGAGTCACTTCCGTGAACTGCATTTGCATCTATATTTTCAGCGAAATCTGCACGAATTGTACCAGCTTCAGCTTCTTTAGGATTTGTAGCACCCATTAAGTCACGGTTAGTTTGCATAGCATTTTCACCCTCTAAAACAGTAACAACTACTGGACCACTGATCATGAAATCAACTAAGTCGTTGAAAAAAGGTCTTTCAGCATGAACAGCATAAAATGCTTCTGCGTCACCACGAGAAAGTTGAATCTTTCTTGTTGCTGCAATTTTAAGTCCATTGCTTTCAAATCTATCTAAAATTTTTCCGATAACACCTTTAGCTACTGCATCTGGTTTGATTATTGATAGTGTTCTTTCCATCAAATCTCCTATAAAATATAAAATTAGTGCGAAATTATATCTAAAAAAACTATATTTATGTTTAAAATAAAAAAGAATGAAGTTTACTACATTAAAATGTAGTATTAAAGGGAGGGGAATTAAAAAAAATGAAGCACAAGAATGTGCTTCATAAAAAAGACTAGTCTAAGATAGCTTCTTTGTTATCGCGTTGCTCTTGTGTAATATCTTCACGATGTACTGGGCTATCACCGATAGCATCCCAAGTGATACATCCCTCAGTAGGACAAGATGTTGCACAAGCTGGTTCATCATGATGATCAACACACTCTACACATTTATCAGCGTGTACATAGTAAATCTCTTCACCCGTTGGGTTATCATCCTCATCTACGATTGCTTCAGTTGGACATTCATCTATACATGCACCACAGTTGATACAAGTATCATTAATAATTACTGACATTATTTCTCCTAATATTTTATAAGGAACACTATACACTTTAGAATTTTAAATGTAGCTAAAAGAGAGTTGATTAAAATAAAATATTTCTAAAAGTTACACTTTGAAATATTTAGAGGTTTTTTAACAAATGCCAAGGGTTAATTATGACGAATTAATCATCATAATTAACATGAAAGTTATAAGCCTAAGAAAGTTTTAATCTCTTGAACTCTATTCAATTTTTCCCATGTAAAGCAATCCTCTTCTCTGCCAAAGTGACCATAAGAAGCAGTTTTTCTATAAATTGGACGAAGAAGATCAAGAGATTCTATAATACCTTTTGGTGATAGATCAAAAAGTTCTTTTATACACGCTTCTATCTTGTCTTCAGAAACTTTTCCTGTTCCATGAGTATCTACCATAATAGAAACTGGTTGAACTACACCTATCGCATAAGCAACTTGGATAGTGCTTTTATCACAAGCACCAGAAGCTACAAGATTCTTAGCGACATGACGAGCAGCATAAGCAGCACTTCTATCTACTTTAGTTGGGTCTTTACCTGAAAATGCTCCACCACCGTGAGGGCATGATCCACCATAAGTATCTACAATAATTTTTCTTCCAGTTAAGCCAGCATCACCTTGTGGCCCACCAATTACAAACTTACCTGTTGGATTTATATGATAAACAGTATCCTCGGTTATTAGACTAGATGGTATCACCTCTTTAATAACCTCAGCAATCATATCTTTATGAATCTGCTCTTGCGAAACATCAGGTGCATGTTGAGTAGATATTACAACTGTCTCCACTGAGACTGGATTATCACCAATGTATTTAATACTAATTTGTGCTTTTCCATCAGGACGAAGATATGGAACTATCCCCTCTTTTCTAACAAAAGCCAGTCTCTGTGTTAAACGGTGTGCTAGATAAATTGGTAAAGGCATTAAAACATCTGTTTCACGACAAGCATAGCCAAACATTAAACCTTGATCTCCTGCACCAATCTCACCATCGCTCTTA
>JAYEKJ010000245.1:1825-4299 GCA_034660975.1 Campylobacterota bacterium | reverse complement strand
TTTGAAATTCGAGATTCCAATCCTTAAGTCAATGGTTTTTAGAGGTGCCCTTAATAAAATATTAGGGGTTTTTTTTGGTAAGAATAGAATTTTTAGGTCCGATACTTCAAGATGATTTAGAGTTAGATATAAATAATTTAAGAGAGGTAGCTACTCTTTTACAAGATGATAAAGAGATGAATGAGTGGTTACAAAACTGTGCAGTTGCTGTGAATGATACACTCGTTAGTTCATTAGATTTTGAGTTAAAAGATGGTGATAAAGTATCTTTACTTCCTCCTGTTTGTGGTGGATGAGATATGCTAAAACTTTATGATGGTGCATTAGCAGTTAATGATATTTTAAAAGAGTGGTATGAAGAGGAAGCCGAGAGTAACTATGGTGCATATATCCCTTTTGTTGGAACTGTAAGAAGTGAAGATGGAATAGATGGGCTTAGTTTTGATATTTATGAGCCAATACTAGAGAGTTGGTTCAAAGCTTGGCAAGAAAAAGCAAAAGCAAAAGGTGCAATCATAAAAATGGCTCATTCTCGTGGGGATGTGATGCTTCATGAATCTTCTTATATAGCTTCTGTGTTTTCACCTAAAAGAAGAGTTGCATTAGAGTTTATAGATGAGTTTGTAGAGGATTTTAAAGCATCTGCTCCGATTTGGAAATATGACTTAAAAGATGGGAAAAGAATCTATGCTCTTGATAGATCAACTGCTATAAAAGGTCATGGAATTTTAGGGCTTAAATCATGAATCTATTATCTTATGAATCAAGTCAAAGTATGCTAAATCTTCTCGATATTAATAGTTCAAGATATGAAAGAGTTCCCCTTAGCTCATCTCTTGGTAGAATCTTACATGAGGATATTGTAGCTAAATATAATGACCCCCAGTTTCCTACTGCTTCTATGGATGGTTATGCTGTGATTCACACAGATTTAGATAGTGATGGAATCGAGATTCTAGGTGATAACCCTGCTGGAAGTGATGAGAGACGAGTTATAACTTCTGGAAAATGTATAAAAACATTTACAGGTTCAAAGATGCCTGAGGGTGCTGATACTTTGATTCAGATTGAGAATGTAAGTGTAGATGGAAATATTATCACAATAGATGAGAAAGTTCCAAAAGGATTCTCTGTTCGTCCTGTTGGTGAGGGTTATAAGGCTGGTGATGTTCTGATTCAAAAAGGGACAAAGGTAGGTTTTGGAGAAATTGGTGTAATGGCAGGATTAAACACGGTAATGGTAAAAGTATCTCTTAAACCTCGTGTGGCTATTGTAGCAACTGGAAGTGAAATTTTGGACTTAGGTGAACAAGCTGAGAATCCTTCACAGATAAGAAGTTCAAACAACTATACACTTGCAGCTTTGTTTGAGCAAGCTGGTGCTGAGGTTATTCAACTTGGAACTGTTGGTGATGATAAAGATTCTATTATGCAAACATTTGAGAATGCACTTGCATCTGCTGATATACTTGTAAGTACTGGTGGTGTGAGTGTTGGTGATTATGATTTTGTAAAAGATATAGTTCCCCGTCTTGGTGCTGAGGTTGTATATAAAGGTGTAGCGATAAAACCGGGAAGACATATCATGGTGGCTTCAAGAGAAAATAAATTTGTTTTAGCACTTCCTGGTTTTGCTTACTCATCAACTGTAACGGCTATCCTTTATGGGCTTCCTTTAGTTTCTAGAATGTTAGGACGAGAAAAACCATATAAAACAATAGAAGCAAAACTAAATGAAAATTTTACAAAAAGAAGTCGTTTAACAGAGTTTACAGCTTGTAATGTAAATATTGTAGATGGTGAGTATTTTGTTGATTTTGATGGTAAAAAAGTTGGAAGTTCAGCGATTTTAACAAACTTACTTGATGGTTCTGCTTTGATGGTGACTGGTGAAGATGATGGTAATCTAGAAATTGGTACTTTTGTAAATGTGATACTATTGGAGGATTTTTAGGGTTAAATATCACTAATCTCATAGCAATGAGTTAGTGATGATTATATCTTTTTTTTAAATTTAGTACATTAAATTTAGACTTTTTTACTATTGTATTTACTATATTTTTATATCCAAGCTGGATAGATTTTAACTTATCATATTTATAATTATCTGTATAGATTGATGAAAATACATCTTCTAAACCATCTCTCTCATTTTTTGTTAAAACACTCATCTATTATTCGCCTTTTTTTTCATCAAGTTTATTAATTTTTCGTACAACTCTTAAAATTTCATCATCATCTAAACTACCCAACATTTTTATAACTACCTTAGCTGCTTGAGGCTTAGCTCGTCCAAGCTTCCAGTCTTGATATGTTCTCATCGATAAGCCAAATGAATTAGCCATATCTTTTAAAGATATTTTTTTACCATTATTCTGAGACTCTAATGAGTTATGAAGGATATTAAAAAGATCATCTATTTCCATTAGTTAATTATACGAGTTAACTACTTAAATATACATTATATATACTAA
>JAYEKJ010000245.1:0-1725 GCA_034660975.1 Campylobacterota bacterium | reverse complement strand
TTAATTATTTATACTAAGGAAAGCAAAACCACCAAAAGAACAGGTGGGGTAACGATTAGTCCAAATTTTGAGTATGACCAAAAGCTGATTTTTACACCTTTTTTCTCAAGTGTATGTAACCAAAGTAGGGTAGCTAATGAACCAAATGGTGTCATTTTTGGTCCTAAGTTACAACCAATAATATTTGCATATATCATAGCTTCATTTTTTATATCTACTAAGGCTATATCCATAACCATAATGGTTGGCATATTGTTCATAAAAGCACTTAAAAATGCTGCTAAGAATCCAGTTCCAACTACTGCGATAGTTTGGCTTTGAGTGTTTAGATATACTAAAATATCATGAACAGAATCTGTAAGTCCTGCATTTTTTAGTCCATAAACTACTATATATAAACCAAGTGAAAACCAAACAACTTGCCAAGGTGCTTCTTTTATAATATGTTTAGGCTCCACTGTTTTAGTATAAGTTGCGATTGCTAAGAATAGAATCCCTCCACCTAAAGCAAAAACAGATATAGGTATATTATAAGCATCACCTATAAAATAACCAACAAGTAAAAGTGCTAGAAAAATCCAACTGAAGTTAAATAAGCCTTTATGTTTTAAAACTTCATCAGGATTTTTAAGTAGGTTAATATCAACAGTTTTAGGTATATCTTTTCTCAAAACTACCCATAAAACTAACATACTAGCCATAACACTTATGATGTATGGAAGAAGCATATTTGAGATAAACTGAGTAAAACCGATGTTAAAATAGTTGGCTGTAACAATGTTAGTAAGGTTTGAAAAGACAAATGGCAATGAAGCACTATCACTTATAAAACCACCTGCAAGTAAAAAGGCTAAAATCGTTTTAGTGTTTAATTTTAAGATATTCATTTTTGCAAGTAAGATAGGTGTCAGAATCAATGCTGCTCCATCATTTGCAAATAGTGCTGAAACAAAAGCACCTAACAAAATAGAGTAGAAAAACATCTTCACTCCACTACCATTTGATAGTTTCGCCATCTTTAGAGCTGACCACTCAAAGAATCCTATCTCATCTAAAACCATAGATAGGATAATGATTCCAATAAAAGCCAATGTTGCATCCCATATAATGTCGTAAACGATAAAAACATCATCTACACTAACAACTCCAGCGATGAGAGCCACAACAGCACCAATAACAGCAGTTGTTCCAATCTGAAGACCACGGGGTTGCCATATAACAAAAAGAAGGGTTATAAGAAATATAGAAGTAGCTAAAAACATTATTGACCTAGCTCTATTCTAATGATAGGAATCAATTCCATTTTTATCTGTTTAAGAGTTTTCTCAAAAGCTGAGAAGTTTTTTCCATCAGGGTCTTCATAACCCACATGAATCACTTTTGTATCTTTTGGAAAAATTGGGCAACGCTCATTTGCGTGGTCACAAACTGTTATCACTAAATCAAAATGTTCATCTATCACCTTATCTAAAGTTTTAGAGTGGTAATCATCTCTCCAAGAGCCATCATTTTGTAAAACTTTTTTAGCATTTGGGTTTACTTTTCCACTCGCTTTTACACCAGAGCTTAAAGCTTCAACTCCATCAATATATCTGTTTATTACAGCTTCTGCAATAATAGAACGGCAACTATTTCCTGTACATAGTATTAATATTTTTTTTGACAAAATTCATCCTTTAGTTTTAACTAAGAACTTAGATTATACAAAAAAAAGATGACGATTAG
>JAYEKJ010000244.1:0-18944 GCA_034660975.1 Campylobacterota bacterium | reverse complement strand
TTTGTATGATGAGATAGTAGATGTTAAAAAACTAAATGATTTTAGAAAAATTGTGGATAACTTTTCTGCTGTGCCGTTTCAAAATATGCATTTTTATATAAATATAATAGATAAATTGATAAATAATATATCCAATATTGCACTTATTAGTAACGACTTTAAACTATCACAACTTTTATCGTCATATATTAGTATAATCAAAGCAAAAGAGTTTGCAGGGGTTAAAAGAGCTCTATTTAGTTATGCTTTTAGTGCTAGAGAGTTTACAGCAAAAGATTTTAGTACTTTTAACACTTATCTAACATTATATAAATCACATATAGAAAATTTTAAAAGTATGACACTCTTAGAGATAAATCTAAAACTTGAAGAAATAATGAAAAGTGATTCATATAAAGAGGTTGATGAGTTTCAAAAGTATATTGCCAACAAAATGATTAAAAATGAGATTTTATCTAAAATAAAGGCAGTTTCTGGATATGGTGGATTGATTCATAACTTTAAAAACTATGTTTTAAGAGATAATGAAAAGTATTACAATAAATTTAAGTTGGATTACCAGAAGTTATCTACATTGATTGAAAAATATAAACAGTTAAAATGTAGTGATGAAGAGTTAAAACTATTGAATATGGTAGCACTTACTTTTCATGGGTATAGAGATGATATAGAGATGCTACATAATCTAAAAACTAGACCAACTATATCAACTCTTGATAAACTAGTAATTAGAGATGATGCTCCAGCTATTGAGGCGATTAAAAAACTATCATCTAGTGTTGTTGGTATTAGAGCTGATAAATGGTTTGAGATAGCTACTATATGGATAAATGAATTATATTCTGTTGAGAATAAACTTGCAGATAATTTATTGGAAAATATTCGTGAAACTAAAGAGGATTTGGATACTACATTAAATAACATACAGTTTTTTATTATCATGTTGTTATTTGTTGTTCTGTTTTTATCAATGGTAATAATAAAAGATATTTTACAAAAACTTAAAATATTAGAGGGTGGGCTTATCTCATTTTTAGATTATCTAACTGGTAGAAAAGAGAAGTTTAAGTTACTCGAAGTATCTGGTGTTGATGAGTTGTCATCTATGGCTAAAGTTTTAAATGAGAGTATGAATCTAAATGCAAACTATATTGCTCAAGAGGTGGTAAAACGGACTAATCAGATAGAATCAGCTAATAGAGCCAAGTCTGATTTTTTAGCAAATATGTCGCACGAGATAAGAACACCTCTTAACGGAATTATGGGTTTTATAGATATTTTATATAAAAATGAAACAGATACTAAAAAACAAGATAAATTAAATATTATTAAAGAATCTGCTGATACTCTACTTACAATTATTAATGATATTCTTGATTTTTCTAAAATAGAACAAAACAAACTTTTAATAGAAAAACTTCCATTTAATATTCAAGACCCATTTACCCTTATAGTTGAACTGTTTTTTGGTAAAGCAAAAGATAGGGATATAAATATTTCCCTATTCATTGATGAAAAATTACCACAAAAAACTTTAGGGGATATTACTCGTACTAAACAAGTTTTTTCAAATTTATTGAGTAATGCTATAAAGTTTGCACATAATGATTCCGTAGTTGTTGTAAATATAAATTATCTTAAAGATACTCATGAACTTTATTGTGAAGTTGTAGATGAGGGTATAGGGATTGAACCTACAAAACTAGAAACTATATTTAACTCATTTGAGCAAGAGGATAGTTCTACAACAAGAAAGTTTGGTGGAACTGGTCTAGGTTTATCTATATCTAAAGCTCTAGTAGAGTTAATGGGTGGTAAAATAGGTGTTAAAAGTGAGTTAGGTGTGGGAAGTACCTTTTATTTTACTATCCCTTTATTTGAAGCTTTGTGTGAAGTTACTCAAGTAAATAAGCAAGATGTTAAAGATATTGCAGTTAGTGGTAAGGTGTTGGTAGTTGAAGATAATAAAACAAATCAGATGTTACTAACTATGCTACTTGATGATTTAGATCTTGATGTTGAGGTGGTTGATGATGGCTCCGAAGCAGTTGAAGCAGTTAAAAACAATAGATATGATTTAATCTTAATGGATGAGAATATGCCAATAATGAATGGTACAGAAGCTACTAGAATCATCAGAACATTAGATATTGCTAAAGATATTCCAATTATAGCAGTAACAGCAAATGCACTAAAAGGTGATAGGGAACGATTTCTTGAAAATGGGATGGATGATTATCTATCTAAACCAATAGATGTTGATGAATTAGAGATAATGATTAAAAAATATCTACGAGGGGTATAAAATGAGAAAAATCAAAGTAACATTACAAAATATACGAGAAAATATTAAAAATTTTTATGATGAAAAACTGTGGCATTTTATCACACTCAATGGTGTAGCATTAGAGGATTCTAAAACAGAGATACAATGGATTTTTTCAAAGTATGAAAGCTTAGATGATGTTGTTATCTATTATGTTGAGATAGATCAAAATGAAAAAGTACCATCTATTGTAGATATGATTCCATCGGCGATAATTTCACAAAGGGAGATTGTTGATATGTTTGGAGTTGAGGTTGATGGGAGCGAAAAGGGGCTTTATTTAGATTCAGATTCAACTCAGATGCCTTTGAGTAGTTGTGAGGTGTAATTGTGAACTCTATAATTTTAAAAAGGTCTATATATCCACTCTTTTTACTGTTTATAGCTTATATATTATTTTCAAGTGATGATGCAAAAGTTATTATTGCAGGGGTTGCTGTATTTTTAATTGGTATGGTTTTTATGGAGGATGGATTTAAGCTTTTTAGTGGTGGGATGCTTGAAAATATCTTAAAAAAAAGTACATCTAATGTTCCTCGAGCGATAGGAACTGGATTTTTAGCAACATCCTTAGTTCAAAGCTCATCTCTTATCTCAATTATTATCATCTCTTTTTTAAGTGCCGAACTTATCACTTTAAGTGGGGCAATAGGTGTTGTCTTTGGCTCAAATATCGGAACAACTACAACAGCTTGGATAGTCTCAGCATTTGGAGTGAAGATAAAAATAGCACAGTTTGCGATGCCTATGCTTATTTTTGGTGTGATTTTTAGATTCAACAAACATAAAACTTATCAAGGGCTAGGAAATATTTTAGTTGGTTTAGGTTTTGTGTTTTTAGGTATCAGTTTTATGAAAGATGGATTTGATGCACTAAAGAATGGGCTTGATTTGGCTCAGTTTGCTATGGATGGTTATCTCGGAGTTTTAGTTTATGTTCTCATTGGTGCATTTGCTACGGTTGTTATCCAGTCAAGTAGTGCAACTATGGCTCTTATTATCACAGCATTGGCGACAAATCAGATTTTATATTTTAACGCTTTAGAACTTGCTATTGGTGCAAATATTGGTACAACAGTAACAGCTGTTATAGGCTCATTAGCTTCAAATAAAAATGGGAAAAGATTAGCAGTAGCTCATTTTATTTTTAATATGGTGACAGGTTTTATAGCGATAGTTTTTTTATACCAGTTAGCAGATATAGTTACATCTTTATCTTCAACCATAGGTATAGCCGATGATGATTATGCGATGCAGTTGGCTCTATTTCATACTATATTTAATATCATCGGGGTTTTAGTTGTTGCCCCTTTTACATCAAAACTTGTTAAATTTTTAGAGGGTTTATTTGTAGATAAAAGGGAAGATATAACAAGGGCTAAGTATTTAGATAAAGCAGTTATAGAGGTGCCAGAAGTAGCTACTCTTGCTCTAAAAAAAGAGATAATACACCTTTATGATAATGCAACAGAGGTGTTATCTCATGCTCTATCCTTACATAGACATACTTATATAGGTATGGGAGATGAGATGAGTAAAGTTGTACAATCTTGTGTAACAAAAATAGATATAAACATTGATCAGTTTTATGAGAGAAAGATAAAAACCTTGTATGGGGAGATCATCAACTATGCAACTCTTTCACAAGAGAGTATGAGTGTTGAGGATCAACATAAAATCTATTCTTTAAAAATTGCGTGTAGAGATATTGTTGAAGCTATCAAAGATGTGAAAATACTACAAAAAAATGTAAATAAATTTTTAAAAAGTAAAAACAAGTATATAAAAATGGAGTATAACTTTTTAAGAGAGGAGATAGCAAAAACTTTAGATGGAATCCATACAATGAGAAGTAACGATAGTGATGATTTTGATATACTAGCTAAGATTAAACTTCTCAAAGAGAATCTAAATAGTTTAGATATGATTGAAAATGGAAGAATTGACACTTTGATTCGTAATAATCAGATTGAGACAAAAATGGCAACCTCACTTATAAATGATTCTGTTTTTGCTTATGAGATATCAAAAAAGCTTATTGATGTTGCTACTATTTTATGGATAGAAGATAGAGAAATTCAAGAATTAGGAGAGGTGTAATGAAGTTAGAGAAATTATTTAAAAAAGTTGAGAGTTTTTTTTGTATGGATAGATCACAGAGATACGAGAGTGATGAAAAAAGAGAAAAACTAATCAACTCTTTATCTAAAAAGATAGATTCTATGAAAGAGAAGATTAAAAAGTTAGATGATGAAGAGAAAAAAGATAATATGAAAAAAGAGTTAGATGTTTTAAAAGGTTTGAAAAATAGATTAGACAAAGAGAATGAAGATAAGTTCAAGAACTAATTTAGCCTTAATCTGCACTATAACTTTTTTGTCTTACACTCATATTTTATAATTATTCAAAGACAATTTTAGTAAACTTACTTAGTAGTTTATTTAAAAGGCTTAAATAGTGTATGATTTTAATGAAGTTCATCAATATAGTAAACATCTAAATATATTATATGTAGAGGATAATAAACGCTCAAGGGATGAGTATAGTAATATTTTTAATATTATGTTTGAGAGTGTAGATTTAGCTGTTGATGGTGAAGATGGCTTAAATAAATATATCGAGTATGAAAAAAAAACTGGTATTTTTTATGATTTAGTAATTACAGATATAAATATGCCAAAAAAAAATGGGATGGAGATGATAAAGGATATTATCTCCATCCATAAAAATCAGGCTATTGTGGTTATCTCTGCCTATGATGATTCTGATAAACTAATAGAGATGATAAATAGAGGTGTTGCAAGTTTTATATTAAAACCTATAAAAACACAGCAGTTGATTTTGATATTTTTTCAAGTTTGCAAAAATATTTTCAATCAAAAACTTCAAGATGATTTTTTATTACAAAGATCAAAAATGGCAGCAATGGGGGAATTGGTTGATGCTATGTCTAAAAATTGGAGGAAACCATTAAACTCTATATCACTAAAAGTAAACTCTTTATCTTTATCTACTGAGATGGGGGAAAACATAACAAAAGAGATCTTAAATGATTGTAATGAAGATGTGCAAAATCAGATTAAACAATTTAACAATACATTAGATGCTTTCTTTGATAAAGTAAACCTTTTAAAGTTAAAAAATAATAAAGTTAAATAACTCTATAATATTTCAATAGACTTCTTCCAAAACAGGTCTAATAGCTATTATGAGGTTTAACATGAGTAAAAAAACTATAAATATCCCTCTGGGTTCTCAACATATTTCACTTTTAGAGCCAGTTCGATTCCGTTTTGAGTGTGAAAATGAAAAGATAATCGGTGTTGATTCTGATGTTGGTTTTGTGCATCGTGGAATCGAGAAAGCTTGTACAACAAAATTCAAGTTTGATGGCATCGCTTATGTTGTTGCCAGAATTTGTGGTCTATGTGCAATTACCCATTCACTCTCTTATACCGTTGCCATTGAAAAACTTTTAGATGGTGATATTACCCCCAAAGCTAAATATTTAAGAACCTTACTTTTAGAGCTAGATAGAATCCACTCCCATATGTTATGCCTTTCCCACACTTGTGAAAATGCTGGATTTGAAGCGATGTTTATGCAGATAATGGGTGATAGAGAGTTGATTATGGAGATTCAAGAGCTTCTAACCGGAAATAGGGTGCAGTTTGATTACATCTGTATTGGTGGGGTAAATCGTGACATAACAAACGAGAGAGCCAAAGAGATTTTACAAAAGTTAGAACTTGTAAAACAAAAAGTTCTTAGTTATGTAGATGAGTTCACCTCTAACTGGAGTTTATCTTTAAAGTTCAAAGGTATTGGAGCTATGAGTCTTGATGATGCTTATAGATTTAATGCTATTGGTCCACTCGCTCGTGCTTCAGGATTAAATATAGATGTTAGAAATGAGATAGATTATCTTCCATATAAAGAGATTGGTTTTATTATGCAAACTCATACAGATGGTGATATAAATGCTAGAAATATTTTAAGATTAAACGAGATTCTAAACTCCATAGATATGTGTAAAAATATACTAAATGGAGTTCCAGAGGGTGAAATATTTACAAAAATAAAAGGGAAACCAAATGGTGAGGCTGTTGTAAGATTCGAAGCACCAAGGGGTGAGCTGATGTATTATCTAAAAGGTAATGGCAAAGCGATGCTAGAGAGAGTAAGAATCAAAACTCCAACCTTTGCTTGTATCCCTGCATTTTCAGATATATTTGTTGGGCAAGATTACGCTGATGCACCTGCAATCTTAGCTTCATTTGACCCATGTTTATCGTGTACGGCAAAATAAAGGATTTGAGATGCTAGAATCATTTAATAAAGCTTTTAAAAACCTTTTTAAAGAACCACAAACCATAGATTATCCTGCTACACCCATAGAAAAAGATAAAGATTTCAGAGGTTTGATAGAGTATGGTGAGGAGGAGTGTATCTACTGCCTAAAATGTGAAAAAGCGTGTCCACCGGGGGCGATTCTTTTTGTACCGGTAGAAAATCCACCACAAAATGAGAAAAATAAGAAGGGTTTAAAATACCACTATAACCCACATCTGTGTATCTACTGTACAGAGTGTGTAAGAGCCTGTCCAAAACCTGATGAAGCACTTTGGCAAACAAATAAAAAACCACCAATTGGTGTGAAGATGGATAAGGTAAATGATGATTGGTTTGAGTTAGAAAAACTAAAAAAGTAATATGGGGCTAAGATGAAACATTTAACAGGACAAAACTGGCATAGTTTAGAGATAGATAAAATAGTAGAACTTTTTGAGAGTGATATAACTAATGGATTAAGTCCACTTAGCATAAAACATCGTGAAGAGTTTTTTGGTAAAAATATTTTAAAAGAGAAAAAACAAGATTCCAAACTGAAAAAATTTCTTTTACAGTTTCACAATGCCCTAATGTATATACTTTTAGGTGCTTCTCTTGTCACAGCGTCACTTCATGAGTGGGTAGATAGTGGAGTGATATTTGGTGTTGTTCTTATAAATGCAATTATCGGTTATATACAAGAGGTTAAAGCACAAGAAGCGATAGAATCGCTAAAGCAGATGTTAAACACAGAAGCAGTTGTTATTCGAGATGGAAAAAAAATAAGTATATCTTCGGTTGATTTGATTCCTGGAGATATAGTTTTACTTGAATCTGGTTCAAAAGTACCAGCAGATATGAGGCTATTAGAATCTAAAGATCTAAGAATCGATGAATCTATGCTTACTGGAGAATCTGTTAGTACACTTAAAAATACAGTAGTGCAAGATAAAGATATTACACTAAATGACAGAGATAATATGACATACTCTGGAACATTTGTAACTTATGGTCGAGCAAAAGGGATTGTGGTTGCAACTGCTAAGCATACAGAACTTGGAAAAATTGCTCATCTTATAGAGGAAACAACGAGTATGGATACCCCTCTAACTAAAAAAATCTCATCATTTTCAAAAGTTTTACTTTATGTGATTTTAGGACTTGCTTTTTTTACTTTTGTGATTGGGGTACTAAGGGAAAATAGTGCAGTTGAAACATTTATGGCTTCTGTTGCTCTTGCAGTTGGTTCGATTCCAGAGGGACTACCTGCTGCGGTTACTATCACTCTCGCTATCGGTGTAAGTCGTATGGCAAAGAAAAATGCAATCATCAGAAAACTACCGGCAGTTGAGACACTTGGAAGTGTGACCACTATATGTTCAGATAAAACAGGAACTCTAACTCAAAATAAGATGAGTATAACTCATATATATTGTTCAGATACTACATATAAGGTAAGTGGAGATGGCTATAAGCCAGAGGGTGAATTTACACAAAATGGATTATGCGTAGAGTTTATAAGTAAGAATCTAAAAGAGTTACTTCAAGTTGGTTATCTTTGTAATGAATCATACTTAGTCAAAAAAGATGGAGATTTTAAGATAAATGGTGATCCAACAGAGGGTGCCTTAATTGTAAGTGCCTTAAAAGCTGGATGTGATGAACATATAATTAATTCAGCATTTCCAAGGGTAGATCTGTTACCTTTTGAATCTGATAGACAATTTATGGCAACAATCAACACCGATATAGAAAATAAGCAAAATATTTTATATCTTAAAGGTTCGGTTGAAAAAACTCTTGATATTTGCGAATTTGAATCGATAGATGGAAAAATTGTTGATATAGATAAAGAGAAAATTTTACAAAAAGTGGTAGAGTTTGCATCTAAAGGTTTAAGAGTCTTAGCAATAGTTAAAAAAGTGGTAGATGTTAAAAAAATAGATGATGATATGCTCAAAGATAAATTTATCTTTTTGGGTCTTCAAGCGATGATGGATCCACCTAGAGAAGAGGCTATACAAGCTGTTAAAGAATCTATTGGTGCTGGTATTAAAATTATTATGATTACTGGTGATCATGCAATCACAGCATTTTCTATCGCAAAAATGATGTCGATAGTAGATAAAGATACTAGGTTTGAGGGTTCAGTTATAACTGGTAAGGATCTGTTTGGCTTAACAGATGAGGAGTTGATTGAAAAAGTATCACGAGTGAGAGTTTTTGCAAGGGTTGAACCTGAACAAAAATTACGAATCGTAGATGCACTTCAAGCTAGGGGTGAGATAGTTGCAATGACTGGTGATGGGGTAAATGATGCTCCAGCACTCAAACAAGCAGATATTGGAATCGCTATGGGAATTGGAGGTACTGAGGTTGCAAAAGAGGCTTCTGATATGATTTTAAGTGATGATAGCTTTAGCTCAATTGCACATGCTGTTAGGGAGGGGCGAAATGTGTTTGATAATCTTATAAAGTTTATCACATGGACACTCCCTACAAACCTTGGTGAAGGGCTTGTGATTCTATTTGCAATCACTTTAGGTTTAACTCTCCCAATTCTCCCTGTTCAGATTTTATGGATAAATATGTCAACTGCAATTTTCTTAGGTTTAATGCTTGTTTATGAGCCAAAAGAGGAGGGTATTATGCAACGCCAACCTAGAAACCCTAGAGAATCAATGTTAAGTAAAAGTATAGTTATTCAGATGTTAGTTGTTGGATTTTATATGCTTATCACTTCATATAGTATGTTTAATTATGCACTAGAGAGTGGTCATAGTATAGAGTATGCTAGAACAGTGGCTGTAAATATTTTTGTATTTGTAGAGCTGTTTTATCTGTTTTCTTGTAAAGAGTTACAAAAATCTATTTTTAAAACAAATATATTTAACAATAAGTTGTTACTTTTAGGTGTAGCTTTAATGGCTTTTGTGCAAGTTACATTTACACATGCCTCTTTTATGAATGTGATGTTTCAAAGTGAGGCTTTAGATATAGGAACATGGTTAGAGATATTGATAATCTCATTTGGTGTTATTTTTGTTGTGGAGATTAAAAGATATTTTGAGAGAAAGTTTATATAGATGCTCAAATTAGATAAATTTTTATCATCTCATGAGGGCAAAATATTTGTATTTGGGATAATTTTGCTTTTTGGATATTTGATGAGTATCATAAGTGTGTATCTATTCTCAGTAGAGGATGCAAATAATCTAGTAGCGATGAGTGTCACAAACTTTTTTTTTGGAAGAGCAGCTGGAATATCATACGGATATACAGTAGAGTTTAGTGATGGGATAATTATTTTTATGAACATGATGATAGAGTTTATAATGGTGATGATAATTTATCCCTTTTTATACTTAGTTGGAACAGATCACTAAGTATAAATTTTTTAAAAGATTTTTTTACTGCTGTTAAAGAGCAGAGGATGAAGTACAAAGATTTTTTTGATAAGTATGGAAAATATGGATTATTTTTATTTGTATGGTTCCCTTTTTGGATGACAGGTCCCGTCATCGGAGCAATTATAGGTTTTTTAATAGGTATAAAACATTACACAACCATAATGATTGTACTCTCAGGAACATTTTTAGCTATTGTCGCATGGACATATTTTTTAAAAGAGTTAATAGTTTCACTTAATCAACTAAGTGCAAACGCCCCATATATATTTTTAGCTTTATTTGTTGTGATTGGGGTGGTTTTAAAACTTATGAAAAGTAGAACATAGTACAATAGTCCAATTAATATAAAAAAGGCTTAATCATGAAACTTATACTCACTTTTCTACTTCTTTTAACAGGGCTTTTTGCTCATGGCACAGGTGAGAATCACCTTCATTTTTTTAGTAGTTTACATGCTGGGGATTTTATTTTGTTATTAGTTGGCTTGGTTGCAGGTTTATCTATGTACAAATATTTTAACAAAGAGACAAATTAATGTGTCAAGATTGTGGTTGTAGCATAACTGACACACACGAACATACCCACACACACTCACATCATCATAATGAGGCATTAGCAACTCTCCATGCTAATCCTCAGTTAAACGATACAAAAACAGTTGATGTAATTAAAAAGATTTTAGATAAAAATGACCATGAAGCAGGGCATAACCGTTCCCATTTTGATAAAAATGGAGTTTTAGCGATAAATCTTATGAGTAGCCCAGGGAGTGGAAAAACAACACTTTTAGAGAAGTTTGCTGATTTGTCAGATTTCAAGTTTGGAGTGATTGAGGGTGACTTAGAAACTTCTCGCGATGCCGATAGACTTAAAGCAAAAGGAATCCCAGCCTTTCAGATTCAAACAGGCTCAGCTTGTCACCTAGATGCTTTCATGGTTCACAAAGGCTTACACGATATGCCACTAGCAGAGATAGATATTTGTTTTGTGGAAAATGTGGGGAATCTTGTTTGCCCAGCCTCTTATGATGTTGGAACTCACCTAAATATAGTTTTAGTATCAGTCCCTGAGGGGAATGATAAGATAGCCAAATACCCAGTGATGTTTAGAAAAGCTGATTTGATTCTCATAACAAAAACAGACCTTTTACCCTACATAGACTATGACGCTGAATCTGAGAAAAAAGAGGCACGAAAACTTAGACCAAATGTTGATATTTTGGAAGTAAATATTAAAGATGATGATTCTATTAAAAGGGTTATTGATTGGATTGAGTTTAAGAGGAAGATGAGGTAATATTATGATAGATTTTTCACAAAGTAAAATCAAACATTTAATCATACACGAAATAGGTAATAAACTTAGAGATGAAAAAGTTTTTTTATCAGAGACATTACAAAAAATTGATGAAGATCTAGAAGATATACTTTTAAATTATTTTTTTAAATTTTTTTTAGTGGAAAAAGAATTATTTTCTTTAAATCATAATTCAAATTTAAATTTAAATGAGATATATACTTATTCTAAAACTATATTTGATAAAGATGATAAAAACTCTTTTATAAAAATATCTAACGATATTGCTAAACATTTATATGAATATTCACTACATCCAAAAATTTCGAAGGGTGAATTAATAATTGTTGAAATAGAAAATATAATTTATGAAGATAATAATATAAATTTAATTGGAATTTTCAAATCAGAAAAAAAAGATTCATTTTTAAAAATAATAAAAGATGATATTACTATAAATGTCAAAGATGATAAAGGTATTAATATATCTAAGCTAGAAAAAGGTTGTTTGGTATTAAATAGTAATGAAGAAAATGGATATATAGTATTAAATATTGATAATAAAAATCAAGAAACTGATTATTGGACTAATAAATTTTTAAATATTAAACCATTGAATAATGATATTCATAAAACAAAAGAAATTGTTAAAATGTGTAAAAGCTTTTCTGATGAAATTTTATCAACTAAATATAATACAGATATAAAGTTTACATTTAATAATGATTATATTAATTATTTTGAAGATAGTGAATCTTATGATATAAATAGTTTTTCAGATTCTATATTTAAAAATGACGATTTGAAGAAAGACTTTTTTGAATATCAAGAATCAAATAAAGAATCATTTAATTTTAATATTAATGATAGATTTGAACTATCACAAAATGATATTAAGAAAGAAAAGAAAAAAGTTAAGAACATTATAAAATTGGATACAAAACTAGAACTAAAAGTATTATTAAATAAAGATGATATAAGCAAGAATATTGAAAAAGGTTTTGATGAAGAAAAAGGCATGTCTTTTTATAAGATATACTTTAATGAAGAAATAAAATAAGAGGAGTGTGAAATGGGAGAATGGTCAAAATCAATTGGTGAAAAAGGTGAAAAAATAGTTGATGAATTTTTAGGTATGCTAGGCTGGAAAAGTACGCTTATTAATGAGTCGTTAAAATGTATCTATTCTGAAAAACATAAAAATGATAGAACAAAAAAAGGTAAATCAACACATGGAGCAGATAGTACTTATTTTTACGAATCACCTTTTTTTACAGGGGAACTTAACCATATAATAATCTCATCAAAATTTTCAAATGAACAATATCCTAAGAGTAAAGATAATAAAGGACTAAATTCAATATTTGAAAAACATTTTTTAGATTTATCTTATACAGTTGAATGCTATCAAAGGTCTAATTTAAAAATTGATAATTCTAAAATGCTTAGAGATATAGAAAGAGAAAAAACTTATGGTATTTTATTTTGGTTATCAAATTCAATAGAGGATTTAGAATATTCTGCAGTATCCAAACTTACATATACTCCTGATAAAACTTTAGTTTATGATGTAAATTATATTATAGATAATGAAAGAGCTTCTTTTTTGTATAATTCAATTAAAAATATAATTAGTAATTATGAAGGATACGATAGACAATTTTATTATATAGATACAGGAAGTAATCCTTCAAGCTCTAGTAAAAGATATATTGGTAAAGAATTACCTATTCAATTAATGATTAGTGATATTTTATTATTTAGATTAAAAAAAGATAATGAAAAAATTCTTGTTATGATTGTAAAAGATGACTTTTCTGAAGAATCATTGAATAGAATTTTAGGATTAGCCCATAATCTTACGAAAGGTTTAACTAAAATTAATATACATTTTCCAAATTATGATACATTAAAAAATTCTACAATTGTAAGCCAAGTAAAAAGAGGTTTTAATAGAAGCTCAGAAGTGGTAGATAGTATTAATATTTTAGCATATAATGAAAATATTACTGAACTAGGTAATGATAATAAAACAAATGAATTAGTAAATAATGATGAAGAGATAATTAAATTAGAACATAATCAAATTTTACCTTATGGAAATGAACTTAGAGATATGTTAAGTCGTTCTAGTATTACAGCTGTTGAGATGAATAAACTTTTACGAAAGAAGGGAGTTTATTTATCCAAGCCAGATAAAGAAAATATTCTTCCTATTTTATCTTCTATTTTATTAAGTCCATCAGAGTTTGATTTTTTAAAAAATAAACAAAAAACGAGAGAAGATTCTGAAAAAATAAGGTCAGATATTCCAATTCAATGTATAGATACAATAAAAAATGAAAATTTAATTACAATTTTACCTCCATCAATAAACTTAAATGAAATAGCACAAAATCAATATTCTACTTATAAATTCCATAATATTGATTTAAGTTTTGAAATGATGGATGATAATCCAAATAGAATTAAAGCTAGTTTTACTATTACAAAATATGAAAATAATAAAATTTGGTTTGAAAATAAAAATGAATTTTATGGATATGTTATCTTTGAACTAAATAAAGATAAATTAGAAATCAAAACATCATCAATTCATACTTCATTAGATACAGAAAATATTATTGATTTAATTAAAAAAGAAGTATTGAAAATATTAAAAAACAAAAATCTCATTGATAATAATACACAAGAGAAAAAAATATTGCTTAATGATTTTTTAAATAATAATACATCTATTCCTTTTTTCTTAAAATTCACAACCACAGGCTTAAATGAATTAATATTTGAAAATATCATTAGTATGGAACTTGAACTTAATAAAGATGAACCTTTACCAAAAGATAGTGATATTAAATGGATGGAAAATAAAATTCAAAAATTTAAACTTGATGGTAAAGAAATTCAAGAAGTCGAACTTATAAATAATGATAAGAATTATAAATATTTACAGTGTTGGGGAATGGTAGCTAAATATAGTTTTAATTCTAAAGAAGGTATTGGTGAATGTAACATTAATTTTTCTTTTCAAAAAAAAGGGAAGAATGAATTTGAACTTCATATAGGAAAAATTGATTTGGAAGAGATAATTACAACTAAAAAAAGTGCTGAGAATTTTATTTTAGAGACACTTGATAATTTAAAACTTGACTATTATCAAAAAACAATGGAGGATAAAAATGTCTAATATACTTCAAGCTTTTGTAAATATAGTAAATAATTATAAAGTTACTGTCGAAGAGGTAACCAAAGGTAATAATAGAGCCAATAATATGGGTGAAGGTTTAGAGGCTTATGTTAAAAAAGCTTTTGCGAATAACTTTAAAGAAACGAATAAGAAAAAACAAAAAGAAAATTTAAGAAAAACTTTCTCATATATGGGAGCTAAAAATAGTCCTCCTGATATTATTTTAACTAAAAGTGATGCTATAGAAATAAAAAAAACTGAAACATTAGGTACTTTACAATTTAATAGTTCACAACCTAAAGTAAAATTATATTCAACAAATCCAAGGGTGAGTATTAAATGTAAATCTTGTGAAGATATACCTTGGACTGAAAAAAATATTATTTATGCAATGGGACATATTCCTAAAGATACAAAAAAATTAAAATCTTTATGGTTTGTTTATGGAGAGTGTTATACAGCAAATGAAGATGTTTACCAATCAATTGAAACAAGACTTAAACAATCACTCGAACAGATAGATGATTTAAGTATTAGTATTGACACTAATGAATTAGGACGAGTAACTAATATTGATTCTCTTGATATTACATATTTACGAATTAGAGGAATGTGGGTTATTAAGCATCCAAGTAAAGTGTTTGATGATTTATATGAACAAATAAATGAACAATTTAGTTTAATTGCAATTATACCTATTGAAAAATATAATACTTTTCCTAATGAAGATAAAAAGATAATTGAGAATATGAATAATATTATTATTACAGATGAAGTTGTTTCAGACCCAAATAATGCAGCAGATACTTTAAAAATAAAACTATTAGTATTTAAAGTATAACAGATGAATATAATTTCACTATTCTCAGGAGCAGGTGGTTTAGATTTAGGGTTTGAAAAGGCTGGTTTTAAAACTATTTGGGCGAATGAGTATGATAAAGAGATTTGGGAAACTTTTGAGAAAAATTTTAGAGATACTATTTTAGATAGAAGAAGTATATCAAAAATTCCATCTGAGGATATTCCTGAAACTTTAGGGCTTATTGGTGGGCCACCTTGTCAGAGTTGGAGTGAAGCTGGTAAATCGAGAGGTATTGAAGATGATAGAGGGCAACTATTTTTTGAATTTATCCGAGTTTTAAGAGATAAAAAACCTCTTTTTTTCTTAGCTGAAAATGTTTCAGGTATGTTAGCTCCAAAACATGAAGAGGCCTTAGAAAATATAAAGAATCATTTTATAAAGAGTGGTTATGATTTAAGTTTTAAACTTATGAATGCCCATGATTATAATGTACCACAAGATAGAAAGAGAATATTTTTTATTGGATTTAGAAAAGATTTAAATATTAAGTTTCAATTTCCACAAGAGTTTTCAAATAAACTTTTTTTACAAGATGCAATCTCAGATTTAAAAGATTCTGCATTAACTGCTAAAGAGAAAAATTATACAAATGGTGATGATTGTAAACTAGATAATCATGAATATTTGATAGGTGGATTTTCATCAATGTTTATGTCACGAAATCGTGTGAGAAGTTGGGATGAACCATCATTTACAATTCAAGCAGGGGGAAGACATGCACCCCTTCATCCACAAGCTCCAAAGATGCTTTTAGTGGAAAAAAATAAGAGAATTTTTGTACCATCTAAAGAGGATTTATATAGAAGATTAACTATTAGAGAGTGTGCTAGAGTGCAAACATTTCCTGATACTCATAAGTTTTATTATAAAAACTTAACAGCTGGTTATAAGATGGTTGGAAATGCAGTGCCTCCTAATTTGGCTTATTGTTTAGCTAAAAGTATTTATGAACAGTTAGGTGAAATATCTAATAAAAAGTCTATAAAGAATATCGCGACATCAAAAAATTTAAATAATTATACAAGTAGTACCCAACTTACATTTGCATTATAATTATTTATAAAATAAGGAAAAATATGTGCCTATCAATCCCAAGTAAAGTTACAAAAGTAGATAAAGAAACAAACACTGCAACTGTTGATACCATGGGGGTTTCTCGTGATGCATCTCTTGATTTGATGGAGGAGGGTGCTGTTAAAGTTGGGGATTATGTTTTGATTCATATTGGGTTTATTATGAACAAAATAGATGAGGCTGATGCTCTCTCTTCGCTTGAAGCTTTTGCTGAGGTTTTGAAAATTATGGACGAAGAAGAGTTAGAGAAAACCATCATTGAAAGTGACAACTGTCCAAATGGATAAGCAACTTCAACTTAAAGATTTGTATCATGGGTTTCGAGATCCTGAAGTTATAAAATCTTTCGCAAAACTTATAGATATAGAATCTAAAAAACTCTCAAAAGAGCTAAATATCATGGAGGTGTGTGGTGGTCATACCCATACCATTATGAAATATGGACTCAAACAACTTCTTCCTAAAAATGTAAACTTTATCCACGGCCCGGGCTGTCCTGTTTGTGTGATGCCAAAAGAGAGAGTAAATCATGCCATCACTTTGGCTAAACTCCCAAATACGATTCTAGTAAC
The DNA here is from genome assembly GCA_034660975.1 of Campylobacterota bacterium. GTDB lineage: Bacteria > Campylobacterota > Campylobacteria > Campylobacterales > Sulfurimonadaceae > Sulfurimonas. The sequence goes on along the minus strand of JAYEKJ010000244.1, from coordinate 1,885 downwards.
TCTAGGTGATATGATAAAAGTACCCGGAAGTGATGGAAGTTTGCAAGATGCAAGGGCAGATGGGGCTGATGTTCGGTTTGTATATTCTCCCCTTGATTGTATAAAAATAGCGAAGGAGAATCCAAATAAAACTATAATATTTTTCGCCATAGGTTTTGAAACCACAACTCCGATGACATCAGCACTTGTTAATCAAGTGATAAACAGAGATATTAAAAATATCATCTTTCATATAAATCATGTAACAGTTCCAGAGCCTATGAGAGTTTTACTCGACGACAAAGAGAACAAAATAGACGCTTTTATAGGTCCTGCTCATGTAAGTGTGATAAGTGGAAGTAAGATTTATGATGAGTTTCCACTCGATTATAAAAAGCCGGTAGTTGTAAGTGGTTTTGAGCCGGTGGATGTTATAGAATCGATATATAAGATACTCAAACAGGTAAATGAAAATAGATGTGAGATGGAGGTGCAATACACTAGAAGTGTAAGCCATGATGGAAATCTTCAAGCACAAAAACTAAATGATAAATTTTTTGAAAAAAGGGAACGCTTTAGGTGGAGAGGGATAGGTGATATAGCTTCGAGTGCCTTAAAACTAAAAGATGGATTTGCCTATCTTGATGCTGAGATGATTTATAAAGATATTTTACCAAACGAAAAAATAGACGACCATAAACTATGTATTTGTGGAGATATTTTAAAAGGGAAAGCCAATCCAAAAGATTGTAAAGTTTTTGGGACTGCTTGTAAACCATCTAGCCCATTAGGGAGTTGTATGGTAAGTAGTGAGGGGGCTTGTTCGGCTTATTTTAAGTATGGTGGGCTATAAACAGTTTGTAGATTCTTGCCATCTTTTTAAAAACTCCTCTCTACTATGTGTGATAGAGCCTAATTTTTGTTTATAAATCATATGAGGGTGACCAAGATTCCAAAAATCAAAATCATTCTCCTCTAAATATTTTGCCAGTAGAATAAGTTGTAGGTTTCCACAATTGTTATATTTTTTCTCTTTTAAACTAAAGCCACTCAGACTGGTATATGTTTTACCGATTTTATAACCAATCTCACCAGCAACTAACTCATCACTATCTTTTGAAAAGAGTTCAACAGAGGTGATTTTAAAATTATCAGTTTTATCTCTATTTTTATAAAGATTTTTAACTAATTGAGTATATTCATCTTTTAGCCAATTATTTTTATGTTGAGTTGAGAATTTATCTATCACACTATCAAATTTTGTATCAAAACAGAGGGTAAAACTATTTTCTTTCATCATTTTTTTGACTTTTTTAGAGATATGAAGATTTTTAAAATCCAAAATTCCATACTCAAACTGAAGTTCAGGAAGTAAAACTAAGCCCTCTTTTGTGTCATAAGTTGTGGAGATAAAACCCATTTTAGCAAGTTCTATATAAAACTCTTCACTCCAATCATCACTCCAATAGTAATCATTAGAGCTATTTTGATAGATAATTTCTTTTAAATATGGCTGATTTTTGAAATCTTGTAATGTTAATTTGTATATTTGAGCTGGCAATTTTAAATCCTGTTTTTAACTGGTAGTTTACATTATAACAATATTTATCTCTAAAAAAGTAGTTTATTATGTATAATAATAGAATGAAAAAACTTTGTATCATTAGACATGCTAAATCAAGTTGGAAAGATTTTACACTAGATGATTTTGATAGACCTTTAAACAAAAGAGGTATGTTAAATGCACCGTTTATGGGGAATAAACTAAAAGATAAAAATTTGGTATAATGTCCTCCTTTGTCAAGACCACTTAAATCAACATTCTTATTCCACTAACTTACGATACTTTTTGTAACAATCTACTATCTATATTATTAATAGCTTTAAAATAAACCTCATTAGGTGT
>JAYEKJ010000243.1:0-19440 GCA_034660975.1 Campylobacterota bacterium | reverse complement strand
AGTCCTCTGGACAGCTTTATTATTAATACCTATAATTTTACGAAATATAACTGCAAAAGCATTTTTAACTAATTTATCGACAACTGAACTTAAAATCGTAGAATACAAGTACAAATCAACTACAATACTAATCAATATAATTTTAACTAGTGGTATTATATATATATTACCTCATAATCTACCCTTTCACCAAGCATTTTTAAGTATGATAGTTGCAGGATTATCAGCTGGAGCTGTTATGAGTTTATCTTATTACAAAAATTTAATCATAACCTACCTACTTATTTTAATTTTACCTTTTACCTATTTTATTTATATTCAAGGTACACAGGTACACACTCTTATATCTGTTTTAATGCTTGTTTTTTTATTTATGCTTATAATGTTTTCTAAAAGGTATCATAAAAATATTTTAGATTTAATCATCTCAAAATTAACCCTTGAAAAAACACTTAAAGAGAAAGAGGAATCTGAAGAAAAAATTCGTTATCAAGCTTTTTATGACCACTTAACTGGACTAGCAAATCGTCTAACATTTAATGATAGACTAAATCAACAACTCTCAAAACTCGCTAGATCTAAGCGTTATGGTGCTATTCTTTTTATTGATATCGACCATTTTAAAACTATTAACGATTCACTTGGTCATCATATTGGTGATATACTGCTTCAAACATTTGCTTCTAGAACATCACAAGTGATACAAAAAGAGGATACCGTAGCTAGACTTGGTGGTGATGAGTTTGTTATTTTACTTGCTGACTTAGATAATAATGAAAAAAGTGCAATACAAAAAGCACATCAAATTGCTACAAAGCTACATAATTTAATGGAGAAACCAATAGTTATTGAACAAAACTCATTACATATCTCACTTAGTATTGGTATCGATATTATTGGCTCACAAGAAAAAGATATAAACAATATTTTAAAACATGCTGATATCGCTATGTATCAAGCTAAAGAGGCTGGTAGAAACACTACATGCTTCTATAAAGATGCTATGGGCAAAGAGATTCAAAAAAAGTTAACCCTATCTAGTGAACTTAGAACTGCACTAAAACTCAATCAATTTGAGCTATATTATCAAGCTATTGTAGAAGTAAAAAATGATAAAATTATCTCAGCTGAAGCACTTATTAGATGGAATCATCCACAAAAAGGTTTAGTATTTCCAGATAGTTTCATCCCTTTTGCAGAGGAGAGTAGTTTAATTATAGAGATTGGTGATTGGGTAATTGATGAAGCGTGTAAACAGTATAAAAAATGTAAAGGCAAACTAGATGATATAGCGGTAAATATAAGCACTAAACAGTTTATGCAAACTAATTTTGTTGAAAAAATTGTTGAAACTACAAAAAGAAATAGTGTTCATCCTAGTGCTTTAAAATTAGAACTAACAGAATCAGTAGCCGTTGATAACCTTGATGAAACTATTAAAAAGATGAATCTTCTAAAATCATATGGATTTAAATTTTCTATGGATGATTTTGGCACTGGATACTCTTCACTATCTTATCTTAAAAACTTACCATTTGATTTTATAAAAATTGATCGTAGTTTTGTAAAAGATATGCTCGAAAATGAGGATGATGCTTCACTTATTAAAACTATTTTAACAATCTCAAAACAGTTTAATTTTGCCGTAATTGCAGAGGGTGTAGAGACAAAAGAACATATTGAATTTTTAAAAGAGTTTGAGTGTAATTATTATCAGGGATATGTTAAATCTAAACCTATCCCAGCAAAAGAGTTTAAGAAATTAACAGAAATTAGCTAAAATCCTTTATCAAAATTTTACTATTATTTTAGTATAATATCCAAATTTTACAAAAGGCAATATTGCATATTATGATAAACTACAACAAATTAAAACCACTACTTTTTAAACTTCAACCTGAAACTGCTCATCACCTTGCTGAGATAGCTCTAAGAATCCCTAACTTATGTGAAAATCCTTTTGATTCATTTAGAAAATCCCATTTTATTAGAGATGAGATTTTATCTCAAGAACTATTTGGATGTAAATTTTTAAATCCTGTTGGGCTTGGTGCTGGATTTGATAAAAATGCAACTATGATTCGTTCAATGAGAATCTTGGGTTTTGGTTATACAGAGATAGGTACAATTACACCAATACCTCAAGAGGGAAACCCTAAACCTAGAATGTTTCGCCATATTGAAGAGGAAACGATTCAAAATGCAATGGGTTTTAACAATGATGGTCTTTTAAAAATTCAAAGAAGATTAAAAAATATATATCCATTTATCACTCCAATTGGTGTAAATATTGGTAAAAATAAAATCACTCCAGAAAATGAAGCTATCAACGACTATACAAAACTAATAAAATCACTGCACGACTTAGGTGATTATATGGTTATAAACATCTCTTCTCCAAACACTCCGGGGCTAAGAGATTTACAAAACGAGGCATTTATTGGCAGACTTTTTGAAGAGGCTAAAAAAATAACAGCTAAACCTATTTTATTGAAGATTGCTCCAGATATGACACCTGAAGATGCTGTTGCACTCACTAAGATGGCAGTAGAAAAAGGTGCTGATGGAATCATAGCAACAAATACAACAATAGACTACTCACTTGTAAAACAACCTAAAAGTATTGGTGGTTTAAGTGGCGCAGTTCTTAAAGAGAAAAGTTTTGAAATATTTGAAGCGATTGCAAAAGAGCTATACGGAAAAACAACTCTTATATCTGTTGGTGGAATCGATTCTGCTGAGGAAGCATACAAAAGAATCAAAGCCGGTGCATCTCTAGTTCAAGTTCTAAGTGGTATTGTTTTTCATGGTCCTGATATGATTATGAATATGAATAAAGGGCTTGTAAAACTTTTAAAAGCTGATGGATATAAAAATATTACTGAGGCTATCGGTGCAGATAGAAGATGATAAAATCTCTCTTAGCACTTACTCTAATTATAGGAACATTAATGTCATCATCATTACCAAAATACGAAACTAAAACACTAAAAAATGGCTTACAAATCGTTGTAATCCCACTTGAAAACTCTAGCAATGTTATCTCAACTGATATATTTTACAAAGTTGGAAGTAGAAATGAGGTGATGGGTAAAACTGGTATCGCTCACATGCTTGAACATATGAACTTCAAATCAACTAAAAACTTAGATGCTGGTGAGTTTGATAAAGAGGTTAAAAGTATCGGTGGAGTAAACAATGCATCAACGAGTTTTGACTACACTCACTACTACATAAAATCAAGTACGGATAACCTTGGTAAATCTCTAGAACTTTACGCTGAACTTATGCAGAATTTAAATCTAAAAGATAAAGAGTTTCAACCAGAGAGAGATGTTGTAACAGAGGAGAGAAAATGGAGAACAGATAACTCTCCACTCGGCTACATGTACTTTAAAATGTTCAATAATGCTTATATTTACCATCCGTACCATTGGACACCTATCGGATTCATGAACGATATTAGAACTTGGACTCTAAAAGATATAAAAGATTTTCATAAAACTTACTATCAACCAAACAATGCAATTCTAATTGTTACTGGTGATGTAGATCCTAAAACAGTTTTCAAAAAAGCTAAAAAAGAGTTTAAAGAGATTAAAAATAATACTAAGATTCCAGAGTTTAAGTTTATTGAGCCTGAACAAGATGGAGCTAAAAGAGTAACTATTCATAAAGAGAGTGAAGTGGAGATGTTAGCAATCACTTTTCATATACCTGATTTTAAAGATAAAGATCAAGTAACTCTTAGTGTTATCTCTGAGATTTTATACTCTGGAAAAAGTTCAAGATTATACAAAGAGTTGATAGATAAAAAAAGATTAGTAAACACTGTATATGCTTACAATATGGAAAATATTGACCCAGGTCTTTTTATCTTTTTAGCAGTTTGTAACCCAGGTGTAAAAGCTGATGATGTTGAAAAAGAGTTAATATCACAAATAGAACTAATGAAAAACACAAAAGTCACAAAAGCTGAACTTGATAAGGTGAAAATCAACACAAAAGCAGACTTTATATATTCACTAGAGAGTTCAACATCGGTGGCAAACTTATACGGAAGTTACTTAGTTCGTGGAGATATAACTCCCCTTATGACTTACGAAGAGGATGTTAAAAAAGTAACCGCTAAAAAAGTTCAAGAGATTGCTAAAAAATATTTTAACTTTGATAAATCAACTACTGTTATTTTAAAAAAAGGTGAGTAGGTTCTAAAGTTTTAGTTAAAGGATTTCAACAAAACCCTTTAACCCGGATTATATAATAGGAATTGACAAAATTTAATTCTCTATTGCATGATCCGGTTTTAACTATTCATCTATGTACATTTAAAAATAAAATAATTACATTCCTCTTGAAATTCATTAATAATATTACAAAATCTTTTCATATCAACATCTAATTCTGTGTTTAAATGTTTTAATAATATTTGATATTTTACTATTAATTGGCTTAATATCCAATTCTCATTATGATTATCTTTTATACGGATATTACCTAAGATAGTGATATTAGTACTAATCTTTTCAATTGCTCTATTTTTCATAAATTAATTTTACATAAAATATTATTAAATAATGTATGCATACTCTTGTTAAGATTAATAAGTTACTCAATATGAGTAATATTATCTCATATGAAATTATCAAATCTATAACATATATGTATATTATAGATTTTAGGAAGGATATAATGAGTGTAAAAGATAAAATTAACTATATACTAGTTGAACAAAATAAATCTAAAAGAAAATTTGCACAAGAACTTTTGACCTTAGAGCCAAGATTGATATCAACAGGTAAAGCACCTAGTGAATCTACAATTTATGGTTATTTAAATGGAAGACGAGAGATAAAAATAGAGTTGATACCCTACATTGCAGAGGTATTAAAAATAACAGAGCAAGAACTTTTTGAAATTAATATAGAATATACCACAAATTATAATTATACACTTTCAAAAGAGATTAGAGAGATAATTATATTGCTTAAATATGTACCAAGCAACAAAATAATTCAATTGAAAGAAAAACTACTAATATATAAAAAATTACATAACACAGATTGGTAGAGAATGACACTTAACTCAAAAACTAGTTTTAAACCTTTTTCGATATAATTACCCATATTAAAAAAGGGTAATTAGATGAATATCGTAACAGGTTCTTCAACAGCACTTATAACTCCATTTAAAAATGGAAAACTAGATGAGCAGACTTATGCTGCTCTTATTCAAAGACAAATTAACAACGGTATGGACGCAATTTGTCCAGTTGGAACTACTGGTGAGAGTGCTACTCTTACTGCTGGTGAAGACATAAGATGTATGGAGATTGCAGTAGAAGTTTGTAAGGGTACAAACACGAAGGTATTAGCTGGTGCTGGAAGCAACTCAACATCTGAAGCTATAAATGCTGCAAAAAATGCACAAAAATGTGGTGTTGATGCTATTTTCTCAGTAGCACCTTATTATGTTAAACCATCTCAAGAGGGACTTTACCAGCACTACAAAGCGATTGCCCAATCTGTAAGTGAACTCCCTTTTATGCTTTATAATGTACCGGGTCGTACAGTGGTTGACATCTCAGCAGATACTGTTATTAGACTTTTTGATGATGTGAATAATATCTACGGAATCAAAGAAGCTACTGGTTCTTTAGAGCGTACAGTTGAACTTTTATCTCGCAGACCTGAACTTAAAGTATTCTCAGGTGATGATGCTATTGATTATCCTATATTAGCAAATGGTGGAGCTGGAATTACTTCTGTAACATCAAATCTTATGCCTGATTTAAAATCAGAATTAGTTCGTCTTGCGTTAGCAGGTGACTTTGCAGGTGCAAAAGCTATCAACGATAAACTTTATCCTCTTAACTCAGTAATGTTTTGTGAAGCGAACCCTATCCCTATCAAAGCTGCTATGTATATTGCAGGATTAATAGATACTTTAGAGTATAGACTTCCTCTTACTCCTCCATCTTTAGAGAGTATGAAAAAAATTGAAGAAGTTATGAAAAAATACGATATTAAAGGATTATAAAATGGAAAAAACAATGACAGGTAAAACTTTATTTATTAGTGGTGGTACTCGTGGTATCGGTAAAGCAATCGTTTATGAATTTGCTTCAAAAGGTTGTGATGTTGCATTTACTTATGCTTCAAGTGCAGATACAGCAAATGAGATTATCGCTGATGTTGAAACTCAGTATGGAATCAAAGCTAAAGCTTATAAACTAAATATCTTAGAACCATTAACTTATAAAGATGTATATAAAGAGTTTGATGAAGATTTTGATAGGCTGGATTACTTTATCTCTAATGCTATCATATCTGGTCGTGCTGTTGTTGGTGGATTTGCTCCATTTATGAGACTTAAACCAAAAGGTTTAGGGAATATCTATACTGCTACTGTTGAAGCATTCGTTGTTGGAGCTCAAGAAGCTACAAAAAGAATGGAAAAAACTGGTGGTGGCTCTATCATATCTATGAGTTCAACTGGTAACCTTGTTTATACACCAAACTATTCTGGTCACGGTACAAATAAAGCTGCCGTTGAGACAATGGTAAGATATGCTGCTGCTGAACTTGGTGAGAAAAACATCCGTGTAAATGCTGTAAGTGGTGGTCCAATCGATACAGACGCACTAAAAGCTTTTCCTAATTATGAAGAGGTAAAACAAGAAGTTGTAAATCGTTCTCCACTAAGCAGAATGGGTGATGCAACAGATTTAACAGGTGCATGTGCATTTCTTTGTTCAGATGCAGCTTCATGGTTAACTGGTCAAGCTATCGTAATTGATGGTGGAACATCTTTTCAATAAATCTAGTTACTAAAAGTTATTAATCTCTTTTGGATTTTAATATCTGAAAAGTTAAACTTATTTTTTATCCACTCAAATGTTTTTTTATGATAAAAGAAAACATGAGTTGGATCATTTTTATAATACCATCTACTAAAATCTATACTCTCATCATAGATATCAGTCATACAGTAGAGCTTAGCATTTTTATTAAGTAGCTTTTTAAATAGGTGAAACTCTTTATTTGGATTGTAGAAATGCTCTATTACCTCACAACATCCAATATAATCATATTTATTTTCTAACAACTGAGGATAATTATGAAAAAATGGGTCATATGTAGATACATTGTAAGCGTTGTCTCTGAGAACTTTTGTAATAACAGGTCCTGTCCCTGCCCCAAAATCTAAACCCTTAGAATCTGAAGTAAAGTTTTTAAATATTGATGAAGTTATAGGGGAAACAAATTTTTGATAATTTTTATCTTCCACATTATTGTTATGTTGTTGATAGTGTGATTTTTCAATTTGGGGAGTTGGTCTGTTTTTTGTATCAACAAAAATGGCGTAGCAAATATCACATCTGTAATATTTACTAATTTTATTGTGGTAAAAAGTTTGACCTTTATTACCACAAAGTGGACAATCTATTTTTGACCCTCTTTAAGAGAATCAGCAATTAAAAATGCTAACTCTAAAGATTGATCAGCATTCAAACGAGGATCACAATGAGTATGGTAACGGGAAGATAAATCCTCTTCAGTTACAGTAAATGAACCACCTATACACTCAGTTACATTTTTACCTGTCATCTCTAAATGAACACCACCACCAAAAGTTCCCTCAGCTTTATGAACTTGAAAAAACTCTTTCATCTCAGTAAGAATCGCATCAACAGGGCGAGTTTTATAGTTGTTTGATGATTTAATAGTATTTCCGTGCATCGGATCACATGACCATACAACTTTTAAACCCTCTCTCTTAACAGCTTTAATAAGATTAGGAAGTCCATCACCAACTTTTCCAGCACCCATTCTTACTATTACATTAAGACGGCCAGCTTCATTCTCAGGGTTTAAAGTTTGAGCTAATTTTACTAAGTCTTCAGGGTCCATAGTTGGTCCAGCTTTAACACCAATAGGATTCTTAACACCTCTTAAATACTCAACATGAGCACCATCAAGTTGACGAGTTCTATCACCAATCCACAACATGTGAGCAGATGTGTCATACCAATCACCACTTGTAGAATCTTTTCTTGTAAATGCTTCTTCATATGGTAAAAGTAATGCTTCATGTGAAGTATAAAAATCAGTTTCTCTTAAAGTTCTATATGTTTTAGATGTGATACCACAAGCTTCCATAAACTTTAAAGATTTTCCAATCTCATCTGCTAATGCTTCATATTTTTCAGTAAGAACACCTTGGTGAGCAAAATCTTGTGTCCATTGATGAACTTTATGTAGATCAGCTAAACCACCCGATGCAAAAGCGCGAAGCAGATTTAAAGTTGCTGATGCTTGATTATAAGCTTTTATCATTCTTTTTGGGTCTGGAACACGAGCCTCTTTTGTAAACTCAACACCATTGATTATATCGCCACGATAAGAATCAAGTGTTACACCATCAAATGTTTCAGTATTACTTGAACGAGGTTTTGCAAATTGACCAGCCATTCGTCCAACTTTAACAACTGGTAATCCACCAGCATAAGTCATAACAACAGCCATCTGCATCATAGCTTTAAAACTATCTTTTATATTATCAGCATGAAACTCACTAAAACTCTCAGCACAATCCCCACCTTGAAGTAAGAAAGCATCTCCGTTAGCAACATTAGCTAACTGGCTTTTAAGTGAACGAGCTTCCCCTGCAAAAACAAGTGGTGGATAGTTTTTTAACTCAGAAAGAACTTTATTAAGCTCATCTTGGTTCGGATAAGTTGGTTGTTGTAAAATTGGTTTTTCTCTCCAACTTGATGGACTCCATATACTCATAATAAAACCTCGTTACATAATTTTTTCGCATTTTACCTAAAAGATTTTAAAATATCACTTATCTATCTAGTAATTTTTATATAAAAGCTATATTTATGATTATATCTGTATAATATCGCAATTTTTTAAAGGATATATCAAATGGAAAAAGATAATCTAAAATCTCTTATAATACACATATATGATAATTTACTTAAAAAAATTGACAACGATGAGATTGTAGATAAAGAGAAAATTCTTAACTATCTTAGAGATTCTATGAAAGTTGTTGCTGATTCTACTCAAGAGGATATTAGCTCAATAAAAACAGTTGAAGAAGAGTTTAAAAATGTATATGAAGAGATAGCAGACAAAAGTCTATCATCTTATGAACAGACAAATCAAAAATTTGAGCAATTAACAAAACTACATATTGATACATTGATTAGCTGTACTGAAAAAATAATAGATGTACCCTCAATAGTTGATAACCTTAACGAGATTCAAAATCAAATGATGGATGAGATAAAAAAAGCAAATGAAGTTATCTCTCAACTATCTAAGCAAGTTGAAGTATTACAACGAGATTCTAATCTCGATCCATTAACTAAAGTTTTTAATAGAAGAGCCCTTGCAACATATTTAGAAGATATGTGCTCAAATAAAAGTGATTTTAAACTAAATAAACATCACTTACTAATACTTGATATTGATGATTTTAAAATTATTAATGATACCTATGGTCATATAACTGGTGATAAAATTTTAATTTTCATTGCAAATATAATGAAAAAAACACTTAAAAACTATAATAAAATTTTTAGATTTGGTGGTGAAGAGTTTATTATTATTCTTGATGATATTAGTGATCTAGAATCCAAAGCGATTGCTTTAAAACTTTTAGACTTAATTAGAAAAAGTAAACTTATTTACAAAGGTAAAAGTATAGGTGTAACGATAAGTATAGGCAGTACTACTTTACTACAAAATGACACCCCAGATTCGATAGTAGCAAGAGCAGATAAGGCTCTTTATAAAGCAAAACACAAAGGAAAAGATCAAATGTATTCGGAGATAAACAATGGAATTTAACTATTTTGATTTAGTAGCTTCTATAATCATCCTATTTTTAGGTTTAAAAGGGATTCTTAATGGTTTCTTTAAAGAGGTTTTTGGACTTATTGGAATCATAGGTGGTATTTTTGTAGCATCAAGAGTTGGTGATGAAGTTGGTCAATATATAAGTGATTTAATTTTTAAATTTGAAAGTAATGCCGCAATAAGCTTCGCTGGTTTTTTAACTACACTCGCCTTTTTCTGGTTAGTTATGATTATGCTTGGTATTATATTTAAAAAGCTGAGCTTGATTAGTGGTTTGGGACCAATAGATAAAATTTTAGGTTTTATTTTCGGTGCTAGTAAATTTTTCTTTATTGCTGCTGTGATTGCTCATGCAACTTATAATGTTAAAGCTGTAAGAGGTACAATTGATAGTTATATGTCAAATAGTGTTCTTTTCCCTATCTTAGTTGAAACTGGTGGTTTTATTATGAAACTAGATCCAGTAGAGATAAACAATGATATAAACTCTAGTATAAATACTCATACACAAGAGATAGAATCTAAAATAAAAGATGCCATTGAAAGTTCCACTTTAGAGATGGTTGAAAAAACAAAAAAAGAGCTAGAAGAGAGTATGCCTGAAATAGTTCAACAAGGGGATAAATAGATGCCAAATGTAAGCACAAATTTTAAGGATAGAACAATTGAATATGGAGAACTTCTAAACGATTTTAAAGTTTTATTGAAAAAAAATAAACCACCGTTAAAATTCACTATTCAAAGAGAGGTTATACTTGAAACTCTGTATAATTCCGATGAACATTTAACTCCAGAATCTCTTCACCATCTTATACAAGAGAGATACCCTGACTTAAAAACAGGGATAGCTACCGTTTATAGAACATTATCTTTGCTAGAAGATTCAAATATGGTTACATCCTTATCTTTTGGTGCTCAAGGTAAGAAGTATGAACTAGGTGCAAAAGAGCATCATGATCATATGATATGTACTCAATGTGGAAATATAACAGAGTTTGTAGATGAAGAGATAGAAGATAGACAACATAAAATTGCAGATAAACTTGGTTTTAAAATGAGTGATCACTCTATGCAAATTTATGGAATCTGTAAAGAGTGTCAAAAAATAGTTACAAACTAATTTAATTAAGGAAAAATATTGGCTTTTGAAAATAAATTTATACAACAAAGAATTGAAAAATCAGAACTATTAAAAGAGGCGGGAATTAACCCTTACTCTAATGATTCAAAAAGAAACACTACTATTGGAAAATACTTAAATGTAAACTCTGATATTGCTGATAAAGAGAGTAAAAGAGATGAGAATCGCCACTATACTGTTAGTGGTAGAATTAAGCTTTTTAGAATTATGGGAAAAGCAAGTTTCATTAAGATAGAAGATGAAAGTGGTATGCTTCAAGTTTATGTAGCTAGAGATAACCTTCCTGAAGGATTTTATAACAATACTTTTAAAAAACTTATCGAAGTTGGTGATATTGTAGAGATTAGTGGGTATCCTTTTGTAACTGGTAAAGGTGAACTTTCTCTTCATTGTAGTGAATTCAGACTTTTAACAAAAGCGATCGCTCCATTACCTGAAAAATTTCATGGTGTAACAGATAAAGAGATCAGATATAGAAAAAGATACCTTGATCTTATCATGAATGCTGAAGTTCGTAAAACTTTTCAAACTCGTTCAAAGGTCATCTCATTAACTAGAAGGTTCTTTGAAGATAAAGGTTTCTTAGAAGTTGAAACTCCTATGATGCACCCAATTGCAGGTGGAGCAAATGCTAAACCTTTTGTGACTCATCATAATGCTCTTGGTATCGATAGATTCCTAAGAATTGCACCAGAACTTTATCTAAAAAGACTTATAGTTGGTGGCTTTGAGGCAGTATTTGAGATTAACCGTAATTTTAGAAATGAAGGTATGGATGCAACTCATAATCCAGAATTTACCTCTATTGAGTTCTACTGGGCTTATAAAACATATAAAGATTTAATCGAGATAACAAAAGAGTATTTTCAATATCTTTTTGAACATTTAGATCTGCCAACAATTTTACCTTATGGTGAAATGGAAGTTAATTTTGAAAACTTTACTGAGATTCCACTTATTGAATCTTTAACAACTATTGGTGGTGTTCCAGCAGAAATTACAAATGATAAAATAAAAATAGTAGAGTATTTAAAATCTAAAAATATAAGTGTAAAACCGGGAATGAATTTAGGTCAACTTCAAGGTGAACTATTTGATGAATTTGTTGAGGATAAACTAATAGATCCAACTTTCATTACAGAGTACCCAGTTGAAATCTCTCCACTTGCTAGAAGAGATGATAACAACCCTGCAATTACTGAAAGATTTGAACTTTTTATAGCTGGTCGTGAGATTGCAAATGCATTTAGTGAGTTAAATGACCCTATTGATCAATATGAAAGATTTAAAGGTCAAGGTGAAGCTAAAGAGGCTGGTGATGATGAAGCACATGAGATGGATGAAGATTTCATTGATGCCCTAAGCTATGGTATGGCACCAACTGCTGGTCAAGGTATAGGGATAGATAGACTTGTGATGCTTTTAACTAATGAGCATTCAATCAGAGATGTACTTCTATTCCCAGCAATGAAACCAATTCATACAGAAGAGCAAAAAGATGAAGAGAGATAGTAGAAATACTATACTCTCTATTTAGTCGGGATCGGTATTAAAACTATTTAATTGATTTTCAATGATGGTTTATCTATAAAATAACCTTGTGAATAATCTATTTTCAACTCTTTTACTTTATCGATAACTGTACTAGAATGAACAAATTCTGCTATTGTTTCAATACCAAGTTTTTTACTAAATTCAACAATTGTTTCAACAACTAAAAAAGCGTTTTCATTAACATCTATCTCTTTAATTAAAGAACCATCAATTTTAATAAAATCGACACTCATATTAGCTAAGTATGAAAAATTTGAATAACCACTTCCAAAATCATCTATTGCTATTTTGGCTCCATACCTTTTTACCTCATTTATAAATTTTTTCATTTTTTCAAAATCCTGAATTGCTTCAGATTCTAGTATCTCAAAAATCACTCTATTCGCAATATCATGATTTTCTTTTAGTTTATCTATGATAAATTCAAACATTTGATGATTCATAATATCTTCAATAGAAAGATTAATACTAAAGCTATAATTATTATCTTTAAATGCCTCAAACGATTTATCAACTATAATCTTCGTAATTAAATTATAAACCTTAATTCTTTTTGCTACTGGTATAAAAAGAAAAGGAGATATTACATTATTATCTTCATCAATTAATCTTGCTAAACACTCATATTTTGTTATTTTAGAAGTTTTATTGTCTATAATAGGTTGAAAATATGGGATAATTTTTGATTTTTCAATAGCAATTCTAATCATATTTGATGTTTTTATATTACTCTCATATTTATTTTCAAATTGCATAGAATCTTCATATATCCAAAATGGCAATTTATTATTTTTTGCATACTTTAGAGCCATAGATACCTTAGAAAATATATTATCATGTGTAGGATGAGAACTAGATCCTAAGGTTAAAGTAACAAATATTTTTGTATCTAAATAATCAATCACTATATTATTTAGCTTTTTGTATAAATCATCCAAATAATCTTTTAATTGATAAAACTCCATATTTTCTTTTAATAATATTGCAAATTCAACACCTGAATATCTGTAAACTTTATCTTGAATATTTTCAGAAAGAAAGTGACTTATTTGTTCTATAACAAAATCACCAACAATAAAACCATAAAAATTATTTATTGTTTCAAAACCATCGATTGTTAACATAATCAATCCAGTGTTTTCATTCTCTTGGAGATCTTTTCTTAATTTATATAGATTTGGTAAACCTGTTAGATGATCTGTAAAATATTTATTTAACATACTTTTTTTACATTCAATGAAATCGTCATTTATTGTAGAACTGTTTTGATGTAATTGATGTAGAATCTCATCACTAATATCACTTTGAGATAAATCTTTATCAAAACTATAAATTGTCAAAACTGTTTTTGATTTATCATCATGTTTTAAAAAAGATATTTTGGCATTTGGTATAAATTTAGATAATTCAATCTTTAAATTCTGAACAAGCACTGTATTGTGAATAAAAGAGACTATATGAATTAACACACGAGAGTTAATATCTGAATTTTTTATTTTTTCTATTACACTAAAAACTTCACTTGAAGAGGTTAAGGTATAGTCATCAGCTGTTAAAGATTCATTTGTCATAATAACACCTATCTTACATTTAAATTTAGTTAATCAATTATACAAAAATAAATTAAATAGCTATTAAAATGAATGTTTAAATAATCCATTTAGTCTAGTATTCAGTCGTTTGTTAATATAGTTTAAGTATAATCTCAACAATTATAACAAGGAATTTTATAAAATGAGTTTTTTAAAAGAATACGATAGCGAAATATTTGATTTATGTGAAAAAGAGTTAGAGCGTCAAACTGACCATTTGGAGATGATTGCATCTGAAAACTTTACACTTCCAGCAGTTATGGAAGCTATGGGTTCAGTTTTTACAAATAAATATGCTGAGGGTTACCCTGGTAAGCGTTATTATGGTGGTTGTGAATATGCTGATGGTGTTGAACAATTAGCAATTGACAGAGCTTGTGAACTTTTTGGATGTAAGTTTGCAAATGTACAACCACACTCAGGGAGCCAAGCAAATGGTGCTGTTTATGCTGGTCTTATAAAAGCTGGTGATAAACTTCTTGGTATGGATCTGTCTCATGGTGGTCACTTAACACATGGTTCTAAGCCATCTTTTTCTGGTAAAAACTACCACTCATTTACTTATGGTGTTGAGCTTGATGGTCGTATTAACTATGAAAGAGTTATGGATATTGCTAAAATTGTTCAACCTAAAATTATTGTTTGTGGTGCTTCTGCTTACGCTAGAGAGATTGACTTTAAAAAATTCCGTGAAATTGCTGATGAAGTTGGCGCAATTTTATTTGCAGATATTGCACATATTGCTGGTCTTGTAGCTGCAGGTGAACACCCTAGCCCATTCCCTTATGCTGATGTTGTAACTACAACTACTCACAAAACTCTTGCTGGTCCTCGTGGTGGATTGATTTTAACTAACAATGAAGATATCGCTAAAAAAATGAACTCTGCAATTTTCCCAGCACTTCAAGGTGGTCCACTTGTTCATGTTATCGCTGCAAAAGCTGTTGGCTTCAAATACAATCTTTCTCCTGAATGGAAAGAGTATGCTAAACAAGTAAAAGCAAATGCAAAAGTACTTGGTGAAGTTTTAGTTAAAAGAGGTTATGATGTAGTTTCTGGTGGAACTGATAACCACCTAATCCTTGTATCTTTTGTGGGTAAAGAGATAAGTGGTAAAGATGCAGATGCTGCTCTTGGTAATGCTGGTATCACTATCAATAAAAATACAGTTCCTGGTGAGACAAGAAGTCCATTTGTTACTTCAGGTATCCGTGTTGGTTCTCCTGCTCTAACTTCTCGTGGAATGAAAGAGAAAGAGTTTGAAATAATTGGTAATAAAATGGCGGATGTTCTTGATGATATCAATAACACTGAGCTTCAAGCCTCTATTAAAGAAGAGTTAAAAGCTTTAGCTCAAAACTTTGTAATCTATAACCAATCAACATATTAAGGTAAAAACATGACGGCAATGGATCTTAAACTTATTAAAATGGTGAGTGATCACTACTGGCAAAAAAGGGATTCAGTAGTAGATAAAATAACATTTAAAGGTCGTACTTTTTACAATAAATTTGAAAAAGTAAATGCTCCATTAAATCAATCAATAATAAACAAACATATAAAGGGTGAGATTACTGTTGCTCACTCTATTGTGAATAAACACAATAAAGTTGAAAATATTGTAATTGACTATAATGGAAGAGATCCAGAGCGTTTTTATCATAAAGCTCAACTTCTACTTCGTGAAGAGGGTTATATAAACTTTACTGCTTATAAAACTAAAACAGAGGGGCATCTACATGTTTATATACATAAAGGTCATACAACTTTACAAGAAGCTATACAACTTGGTAAAATGATCTCTATGAAACTAGCAGCTAAACAACCAAAACAATGGAAAATGTTTCCAAATGCTGATATGCCAGATGAGTACAATATTTTGACTTTACCATATGAAGTTTACGCTAAGGAGCGTGGAGCTTCTTGGTCAAAGCATATGTAGTATGTTTCTTTAGAAAACATATATAATATATCAAGATACAAAATAAAAAGGTAAGATTATGGAAGAAAAAAACGAATTAAATGATATCATCTTAAACAAAGGTGCTAACACTACATACAATAAAAAAATCATTTTAGCCGTAGCTACGCTTGGTGTAGTTTTAATAATTGTAGTGATGCTAATGAATACATTTACATCAAATGGTACTGATAATCTTCCCCAAGCTGTGTTACCACCTGAACCAAAAACAACCTATGACCTTATTCCTGAAGAGGAAGCTCTTTTTGAAGAGATTGAAGTGCTTGAGGATGAATCTAAAAATAGTGATAATTTAGATAATATTGCACAAAAATTAAAACAAGAAAGTATCTCTGAGATGGAAACAATTGAACAGGTAGAAGTTGTAGCACCTAAACCTGTAAAAAAAGTAGTTGAGAAAGTTACTCCTCAAAAAGCACAAAGATCAAACGCTGTATCAGCTTACTATATTCAAGTGGGATCTTTTTCTAAATATGCCCCAAATAAAAAGTTTTTAAAATCTATTACAGATAGAGGTTATTCTTATACATATCATAAGGTAAGAAGAGATGGAAAAGCACTCAACAAAGTTTTAGTCGGACCATTCAATACTGAAAAAGAAGCAAAAAATGCCCGTATTAATATTAGAACCCATATTGAGGCTGGTGCTTTTTTAATTAAACTATAAGTACAAAACTAAAACTCCCTATTTGGGAGTAAAACAACTATACAAGGCTTACTTTTGATATACTCTAAGCAATTTACACTTGACCAATTAGCTCCCATCGCCGTTTATTCAAAAATGAAAACTATGTTTAAAGATGAGATTACTTATCTTTTTGAAAGTGCCGGAGGAAGCGACGGAAATTACAGTTTTATCTGTATTGGAGCAAGAGAAAGACTTCAATATATAAATAATAAAACTATCTATACTGATTCAAATGGTGCAAAACATCAAAAAGATGAAAACCCTTTTAAATTTTTAAAAAACTACTATAAAAACATAGATACAACAATTTATAAAGAAGCTTGTAAAGAGTTGAAAATTGGGTATGTTGATGGCTTTATCGGTTATATCGGCTACGATATGGTAAAAGTTTTTGAACCTAAGCTTGGCTCGAGTATGGATAATTTAGAGGATGAGTTAAATACTCCAGATTTAGACCTTATTTTACCTAAAATGATTCTAGTTTACTCCCACAAAAATCACCAAATCTCTCTTGTTAGTACACTTAAAGAATTTAATTATAGATTTGATTCAATTGAAGATTCTTTAAAAGGCACTTATACATATAAACATAGAGTTTACAACATTGGAGAGGATAAAGGTACCTTTAGACACTCTAAAGAGAAATTCTTTGAGATGATTGAAAGTTCTAAAGAGATGATAAAATCTGGTGATGTTTTTCAAGTTCTAATGACAAATCGTTTTACTAGAAATATTAAAGTTGACCCTTTTAGTTTTTATAGAATCCTTCGTACTAAAAATCCATCACCTTATATGTTTTTAATGGAGTATGAAGATTTTAATATCGTTGGTTCCTCTCCAGAGGTGATGGTAAGACTAACAGATGGTGAACTTCTTCTTCGTCCAATCGCTGGAACTCGTAAAAGAGGAGCTACAAGGGAAAGAGACAGGGAACTAGAGGAGGAGCTTTTAGCAGATCCTAAAGAGTTAGCAGAACATCTTATGTTAATTGACCTCGGTCGTAACGACATTGGTCGTGTTGCAAAAACTGGAACTGTTAAAGTTGAAGATATGATGCACATAGAAAAATTTTCCCATGTTATGCATATAGTATCTGATGTTACAGCTGAGATTGCTGATGATAAAGATATGTTTGATCTGTTTATGGCAACTTTTACAGCCGGAACTATGACAGGTGCGCCAAAGATTCGTGCTATGGAGCTTATTGCTGAGTATGAGGGTCTAAAAAGAGGTTTTTATAGTGGAAGTATAGGCTACTTTGGTTTTGATGGTAATATGGATTCTGCTATCACTATACGAACAGCAATGGTAAAAGAGGATAAGGTTGTTCTTCAAGCCGGTGCTGGAATCGTAGCTGATAGTGTGAACGAGTTAGAGTACTTAGAGGTTAAAAATAAACTTGGTGCATTAATCCATTCACTTGAAGATTTAGATAGAAAGGATAGTTAGTTGAAAAAACTTTTCGCAATCTTTGGTAACCCAGTATCACACTCTCGCTCTCCACTTATGCACAACTCTGTTTTTAAAGCATTAAAATATGATGCTTGTTACACAAGAATCCATCTTGAAGATGGAACTAAACTCAAAGATACTTTTTTCAATTTCGGACTTAGTGGTGCAAATATAACGGTTCCACATAAAGAGGATGCGTATAAAGCGTGTGATGAGATAAGAGGTTTTGCTTCAAAAGTTGGAGTTGTAAACACTATCGTCAATGAAAATGGAAAACTCATCGGCTATAATACTGATGCAGATGGATTTATGTTTGCTATAAAGGAGTTTGGAGATGTTAAAAACATCCTTATTCTTGGTGCTGGTGGAACTGCAAAAGCACTATCTGCAAGGTTCTTACAAGATAAAATAAAAGTGAGTGTTCTCAACAGAAGTGAGGGGCGTTTATCTTACTTTAAAGAGATTGGTTGCGAATGTTTCACTTGGGATAATTTTGAAGTTAAAAAGTATGATTTAGTAGTCAATACTACAAGTGCCGGACTAAAAGATGAGGAGTTACCAGCTCCAAAAGAGATAATAGATTCTACCCTTGAAAATACAAACTTTGTAGCTGATGCTATTTATGGGAAACTCACACCATTTTTACGCCTTGCACAAAAGAAAAATATCACTTTCAAAGATGGAGCAGATATGCTTTTAGGTCAAGGTGTTTTAGCAAATGAACTTTTTGTAAATTATGAGCTAAACAAAGAGGATATAAAACTTCATATGCAAAGAAGTTTTAGCCTATAATTTTTCCACAACTGCCATCGCTTGTCCATAAGCGATAGCACTATCATTACTCACAAACTCTTTTGGCAATGCAACACTTGGTATCCTACGCATAATTAACCTAAGTAAAACTCTATTTTGAAAAACACCTCCACCTAAAACTATTGGCAGATTATACCTTTTACCCATCTCATAAATTATCTCAACTAAAGTATTAAAAAATTTTGAAACTGCTACATCATTATCAGTTTCTCTTACTATATGGTTTACTATATAGTAGAAATCTATCACTCCATCTTCTATATTAAATGGATAAAAATCATTTATACTATCATCATATAAAGATTCTAACAGTAATCCACTCTCCCCCTCAAAGGAGCAAACCT
>JAYEKJ010000242.1:0-4593 GCA_034660975.1 Campylobacterota bacterium | reverse complement strand
CATAGTATAGGTTTTCCATCATTTTATGGGTTTTTTTATTACACCTTTTGAAAGTCTATAAATAGTGAGTTGATGGGGATTTCACTCCCCTCATATAAAAAATCTCTTCAATAGTACCTTTTACTTTTTGAGATTAACTTTCCTGTTCATTCAACACCTCATCTAAAATCTCATCATAGTATTTGTTTAGAGTGATATAAGCTACTTTAGTAATAAGATGAACTTTATACTTACTGGCTTGATACTTGATTGTACAAGCTCTCTCAGTGCTGTTCTTATCTTATCTTTGGTCTGCGATGTTTTTGTGGTTCGTGCTGTTGCAAGTGTATCAACCGTGTTGAGGTTACCAACTCTTTTAATCAATTCAGTTTCGCTTAATAATGTGGATTTTTCCACTAACTTAAAAGTCACTTAGCCGTTAGATTTTTCTAATTGTTCATTTAATTTTAAGGATTTAAAATCCTTATACGAACCTTTAGGCATTTTGAGATTAAGTTTCCTTTAATAATAGTAGCTTTTCCTACCATCCTTAAAAGCTCTTTAACTCTTTTTATCAATAAATTTAATCTTCACACTAGCACCGTTAAAACTCTTATCTTTTGATAGAATCTCTTTTATTTTTTGAGTTGCCTGTTCTTTAGTCATTGTAGGATTCTCCTTTAGTTTAGTTCTTGAGCTACTAATAAAGCTTTTGGTTTCTTGATAATATCTGTAACTCTTTGTTTAAAATCATAAAGAGGTAGTTCTATCGACCTTATATCAGGTATCAGCATTTTAGCCTCTATCCTCCAAACTTTAAAACTTAACTTATTTTTGAGCTGTTTATCATAGATAACTATTTTTTCTATCATTGGTATATTTGGATAATTGATATACCTTGTATCAGTTACCAGTCCATAGTAAGTAATAAAAGGTGTTAGTTTGAAAAATCTATTTAATTTATATACTTCTGGCTTATATAAAAAGTCTAAGCATAAATCAATATTTACTTTTACCTTGGAAGTACCAAATGATAAAACTTTTAAAATAGCATTGATTATATTAAGTGGTGGTGGTTCTTTGTGGTATTGTTTCATTGCAAATATAACCATAGTAGCCTTATTGTATTTGGGTGGTGTTGATGAGTTGTAATAGTAGATATTATATTTTTCTAATTGGTATGCACTTGTTACCTCATCTGCTGTAAGCCTCTTCTTTAATTTTGCCATTATCTTTTTATCATTAGCATTAATTCTATTCCAGTTACCTAACTCTTTTAACTGTTTTAGTTTGTATCTTTTACTAAATTCAATTCTTATAGTATCTATACTAAAATCTTCATCTTCTAACTGATTAAAGCTATTTATAAAAGTTTCTAATTCTGCTAAAATATCCATAGTTTTACTTACTCCAAAGTACATAGTATTAAGAACTTCAATTCTTAAGGCTGTTTGTGTATCTACTCTTAAGCCCTTTGTGAGAGGGCTATAAGACTTTTAGTGTTTTATCATCAAGTGTATAGGAACTATAATACACTCAAAGGTAGGGGGTATTTTTTTAAACCTTAATTGCTAATTCTTATCCCCCTTGGCTACATAGTTATCATTTAAAATCTTAAAAGGTGTTTCGCCATTTAATCTATTATGCTTTTGTAGAAATTCTTTTGCTTTTTTTCTTGTTGTAGCATCAACAAAACCAACTTTATAAGGGCTAGAGTTTTCTCTAGGAACTTCTACCCTACTAATCAATTTCAGCTCTTCAAGAGGGATTAAATACTGATTAGCATTACTTATACTCAGCTGTGAAGCTGTTACTCTCATTCCAGTATCATATAAGAGTTTTAAAATACTTAGTTTATGATGTAATGTTCTGCTGTTCATCACTAAGCCACCGTTTCGATAATGTGAGCTTCAAGGAACTCTATAATATCGCTTCTTTTGTACTTGATGTATTTATTCACCTTGCTAAATTTTAAGTGCTTATTACTCATACGCCACTTGGCTGTCGTGCTTTTTGACAACCCGAATTCAGCTTCTACCTCTTTTGGGCTTAACCACTCTTTTTGTATAGGTGCTTTTATAGCTTCTATTGCTTCATTTTGTGTTGTTGTAGTCATCTTATGACCTTTATAATAAAGTCATAACTAGTTATGCTGTTTGATACATTTAAGTATCTATCAATTGATAGGGGTATGATATTAGAAAAAGCAATTAAATTAATTGGATTTTTTAGACAAAAATTGTCTAATTTTTTTTAAATTTTTAAAAGATTTCTATGAGATAATTAGTTGTTTATTTTAAAAGATTAAGTATCTCTTCTTGAATTAATTTTACATATTTATTTTTATGTTTCCTGATAGTAAATAAGAGATTATTAGATTCTTCATTGTATAGGTTTTTTAGTTCTTGTTTTTTATCTATGTTTAATGGTCTTTTGTTTAATAATGCTTTTATTCCAAACGAATGATAAATATCTCTGTGTTTTAAATTTAATTCATTACTAGAATCTCCATCCATACTATGAAGTAATTTTATAAGTGGTGTAACTATTTGGTCATCATCATTAATAAATCTTAATACAGTTATTATCTCCTTTATTGGTTGTTTTTTTCTTATCCTACTAATATTATGTTTTTCTTGGCTTATTCCTAATTTATAAATGTAACTATCAAAATATTTTAGTTTATTAAGATGTTTAAATATTGCTTCTTTAGGGTATTCTTTTAGATTGTATTTTTCATATTTACTATTCATAAGATTCTTAAAATCTTTGTTCTCTTTATTATCAAGATAATTTACATCTTCCATATAATCCCATCCGTAAATATCATTTATTGTATTTTTTATAAAATATTCATAGTCTTTTTTAGTTTTAGTGTAAATCTCTTTTATCTCTTCTTCTGATTTGTTAACATAATTTAATGAAGCAAAATTTATATAATTTTTTGGATTAGTATCACTTAGAAACATCTCTAAATCTTGTATTGTTTCTTGAAAATCTTTTTTTGTATTATTATTTAGTTCCATTAATTTTTCATCAATAGTTTTCATTTACCCTATAACCTCCACATCTAAAACAGTATCTATCTTTTTAAGCCCCTCAGCACCACTTTTAAAGTGATTGATACTAAGATACTTATTTATCGTGTTTACATCTTTATGACCTAATATACCACTTAGTGTGATGGCTTCTGTTCCCTGTTCTGCTAACATTGAAACTAAAATATTTCGCATATAATGGGGGCTAAAATTATCATACTTCTCTTTTACTAGATTCTCAAAGATAAGCCCATCTTTTACACCCTCATACCTTGATAATATCTCTTGTATATCTTCACTTAACTTATCATCCCATCTAAGGTTATTAATATCAGATACTAATTTAACTCGTGTTCTTAATACTGAATAGGCTTGATAGAGTGGATTATCATCACAACACATTAAAGCTAAGGTTTTTTTAATTTGTCTCACCTGCCTATCATAGTTGGCTATTTTTTTACCTGTAACGGGGCTTTTAAAAACTAAACCTTTTTGGGTATCTTTTATATTTTCTAACTGTTTTTTTATGTATGGTGGTAAAGGGTATTTTTGTTTATCATTATTTTTAGTATCTTCTATCCAGTAGTAGTTATTTATAAAATCTATGTTTTCCCATTTTAGATTAATTACTTCTCCTACTCTTCTACCAGTGAAACATAAAAGAAAAAATGATTGATAAAATGGTTCATCTTCATAAGTGGTAGTTATTGCTTTATGAACTTCTAAAAAAAGCTCTGTTGCTCCTGTTACTATCTTCTTTTTATCTTTCGTTTTTACTCTTAAATCTTTTACAACATCATCTTTTAAGTATTTATTTCTAACTGCAAATTTATATAATGGTTGCATCACTTCTAATATACCCTTTATAGTTTTTGGTTGTAGTCCTCTAGCTCTTAAACTAGCTAGAATCTTATCAACATCTTTTTCAGTAATATTACAAATTTTTTTATTCCCTAAAATATTTTTTATGTATCTGTTATAAATAGTTTTCTTTTTTTTAGTTCCAACTGTTGAATCATCTAAAGTTTTGTAGTATTCATCAAATAGAGAATCTAATCTTATTTTATCGGATGAGGTAAAACCTGCTTTAATATCATCTTTGTATATTTGCAACTCTTTTTTAGCTTCATTGATACAAGTTTTTTTATCCCATCCTGTAATATTATTATTTAAATTAAATGTTTTTCTATACCTTGTATTATCTATCCTAAAATCAAAAATAAATTTAGAGTTATCTTTTTTATGTATTTTTAAATTACTTTCGTTTTTTACTCTTGTATAATCACTAACTTTCAAAGCCATTTTAAGCCCTTAATTTATTGGGTGTCCGTTTGGGTGTCCACTTTATAGGAATTATTATACATTGTAAGGAATTAACCAAAGCTTTAAGGTTCGTATTATTGGGGTTTTGGTAGTATGTGGTATTAATAAAAATGATAGGTTGGAGATTTCAAATCTCTCCGGTCGCACCATTTTAAATAAATAAACATATCATCTTTACTTCAATCAGGTCTCAAATATGCTAAAAAAACTATTAATCATAACAATATTTTTAACTACCACACTTTTCTCTGCA
>JAYEKJ010000241.1:0-4610 GCA_034660975.1 Campylobacterota bacterium | reverse complement strand
TGGCAAAGCATCTTCATGGCAGAAGTATGAAGAGAATTATCAGTTTTACAGAAAGAATCAAGAGGCAGTTCTTGGTAAAATAGTAAAACCTAGTTATGAAGCTGATTGGTATTTGTATGATGGAGGGCTTTAAATGTTTAACGAAATAAAAAACAACTTCGCAACCAACGACATAGAAGTGAAACGAGATGATTTATATAAAGTGAGTGTAAATTATGAAAGAGTTTTTGCCCTTATAGATTTTATAGGGGTTAACTATAACTATAAAACTTTAAATGCCATCACTTGTACAGATTGGATAGAGGATAGCCATTTTGCCATCACTTACATCATAACTACGCTTGATAGAAAATCTACTTTCATGATTCAAACTATGGTAAATCGAGAAGATACTAAAGTGAAGTCTTTAAGTCATAAGTTCGCTCAAGCTGAGATTATGGAGCGGGACTTGGCAGAGATGTATGGGATTGATTTTGTGGGGAATGGGAATCTTAAAGAGTTGAGTTTAGAGAACTGGATTCATACTCCCCCACTTCGTCGTGAGTTTGACAGTTTGGAGTTTGTAAATAAGCATCTAACTTTTCGTGAGGGTCGTGATGATAATGTCGATACAAAAGCAGAAGCAAAACGACTTCGTGCTATAAAAAAGGCTGAAAAAGAGGTGGCTAAAAAAGCCAAAGAAGAGTTAGAAGCTAAAAAAGTAGAGGAGAATCAAAATGGAAAATAAACACATAACTATCTTTCATGGTCCTCAACACCCTGGAATCACGGGCAATATGTCCGTAGAGCTTGACCTCATAGGTGAGACTATCCAAAAGGCAACTACTCATGTTGGGTATTTGCATCGTGGGTTTGAGAAGCTTATAGAGCGACGAACTGTGATTCAAGCTTTTACCATAGTTTGTAGAATCTGTGTACCTGAGCCAGACCCAAATGAGGCAAATTTTGCGATGGCTGTTGAGGAGTTGGCAGATTTAGAGATTACTCCTAGAGCCTCATATATTCGTGTGATGGTTTTAGAACTTTCCCGTTTAGCAGCACAACTATTGTGGATGGCTGGTCAAAGTGGAAGTATTGGGCTTTATGCTGTTGGGCAATGGGCTATTGCAGATAGGGATTTGATTCTTGACCTGTTTGAGGAGTTAACTGGTGCTAGAGTTTACCACATGTATATCTACCCCGGTGGAGTTAGACGAGACTTACCTGAGGGATTCTTAGAGAGAGTTTCTAAACTTTTAGTATATATGAAAAAAAGAATCAAAGATTATGATGATATTTTTATAAACAATGCAAGTTTTAAAAACCGTGCCATTGGTGTGGGAATCATAACTAAAGAAGAAGCGATAGCAAACGGCTATGTTGGACAAGTTCTCCGTGCTTGTGGAATCGAAGCCGATGTAAGAAAAGACGCACCCTATTTGGTTTATAATGAGTTAGAGTTTGAGATTCCAACACAAACAACTGGTGATGTGTATGCAAGAGCCTTAGTTCGCCGTGCAGAGATGGATCAGGCTATAAACATACTAGAGCAAGTGGTAGAAAAAATGCCTGAGGGTGAGGTGATGATTAAGATGCCAGCTCATAGAAAGTTTAAACTCCCTAAAGATGATACTTGGGTAAAAGTAGAATCTGCAAGGGGTGAGTTTGCTTACTACATGGCAGGAGATGGAACTGAAAACATCAGACGGATGCAAGTAAGAGGACCCTCACTCGTTCACGCTTATACGCTGTTAGAGAAACTTTTAGTAGGAGCAGAACTAAGTGATGTTGCACTTATAATGAACTCTCTTGGGATTTGTCCTCCTGAGATTGAGAGGTAGTATGTTATAATCAAATTATGAAATTGAAATAAATCGAAGGATTTTTCAATCTATTGATGATATAGCTATAACAAAGAAAGGAGATAAAAAATATGCAAGTAGCAATAAATTTTCAAAATGAAACTATCGCTCAAAAAGTTTTATGGATGCTAGAACATTTTAAAAATGATGGTGTAGAAGTTATAAAACTTGATGATACAGATAGTGAAATTATAAATAATTTTAAAGATTCTTTATCTGAAATCGACCTTATAAATCAAGGAAAATTAACTTCAAGACCAGTTCAAAATTTTTTAGATGAACTATAAAATAGATACAATCCCTCGATTTGAGAAGGATGTAAAAAAACTAAAAAAGAGATTTCCTAAAATAAAAAATGATTTACTAAAATTAATAAGTGAGTTATCATTAAATCCTGAGTTAGGTATAAGTTTAGGTGAAAATATATTTAAAATCAGAATACAAAATTCATCTATCCCTACGGGGAAAAGTGGAGGATTTAGAATTATTACTTATTTAAAAAAAGATGATATTTTATATCTACTGACTATCTATTCAAAAACAGAACAAGACACTATATTAACTGAAAAATTAAAAACAATCATTAAAGAGGAAATAGTTTAATTATGGAACTTGTTTATTTATGGGTTGAGGATTATAAGAATATTAAGAATCAAGGGTTTAATTTTTCTCCTCGGTTTGAGTGTAGTTATGATGAGAAGAATCAAGAACTTACTATTGATGAAAAAGAGAATTGTTTAGAAAACTTTTTTGGTGAGAATATTAATGTTACTGCTATTGTTGGCGAAAATGGGAGTGGGAAGAGTAGTGTTTTTGAAATTTTAACTTTTTTATATTGGCAAGGTCTTGTATATAGTAACAAAGATAAAACTTTTTTTTTATTTTTAGATGGTAATAAATTTTTTATCCAATGTGAAAATATGAAGCTTAGTATTCCCCCATTAGAAAAAAAATTAAGTGAGTTTATAAGATTTAAAAACAACACAAATATAGAAGTCTCACAAGAATTTTCTCCAAGAGGAGATATGCCTCTTATTGGTTTTTTTAATTGTATAAGTGATATAACAAATAATCATAATTTAGAAGGTTTGAAAAGTTATGCTAATTATTATAATGGTATTCAACCTAGTTTACCTATGATGAAAAGTAAAAAAAACTATCATAATTTCAATTTAAAGTTTCAATATATATTAAAAGAAAATTCAAACTTGTTCAACTTTATAGATGTAAATCTTGTTTTTAATAATTATCAAGTTGAGCTACATATTTCTGAATTAGAAGCATCAATAGTTCAATTTAGAAACGAAAAATTAAAAGAATTATTAAGTTTTCAAAATACTACAACAGATGATAAAAAAGAATTATTATATCAATTATTTATTGTTTTAGCTATTAGCATAACCTCTAAAAAGCTTATTGAAAAGTATTTAGAAAATGATTCATATATAAAAAATCTATTAGAAGATGATATTGTAAACATACTAAATAATGAAACTTTTACCGAAGATATGTTTAACTCTATAATTGAAAAATGTAATGAAAAACTAGCTACCTTTAAAGATAAACTTCAAGAAGATATATTTAATAAAAAAAGTGTCAAATTCATTTTAGATTCTTATACAATGGGAGATATACCAAAAGATAAATCATATACAATATTTAAAAGTAATATACTTTCAATAGAGAATAATGAACTTAATTCTATATACTCTGAACCACTATTAAACTTTTTATTTGAATATCAAATATTGCAATTAAACTTTTTTAATTTAAATAATAGTGAATATAGTTTTTTAAACTTGAGTTCTGGAGAAAAATTATATTTAAATTTTTTAACAAACTATATATATACTTTATGTAAACTTCCAAATGGATATAAAGGTATTTTTTTATTTGATGAAATAGAACTATCTTTTCATCCATTTTGGCAAAAACAAATAATTAATCATTTAGTGCTTATTCACAAGAAAATATCAAAGAATAAAAAAATTG
This sequence comes from Campylobacterota bacterium, assembly GCA_034660975.1. Classification (GTDB taxonomy): domain Bacteria; phylum Campylobacterota; class Campylobacteria; order Campylobacterales; family Sulfurimonadaceae; genus Sulfurimonas. The sequence goes on along the minus strand of JAYEKJ010000241.1, from coordinate 777 downwards.
ATATTCATATTCTTATTACTTCTCATTCACCTTTTATACTATCAGATTTGCCAAAAGAAAATGTGATATTTTTAGAAAGATATACTAAAAAAGAAATTGAAAAAAAGAAACTAGAACAAAAAATAGGAAACTGTAAGAATGCAACAACAGACATAGATATAAATCCATTTGGAGCAAATATCCATACTCTTTTATCAGATGGATTTTTTATGCAAGATGGGCTTATGGGAGAGTTTGCTAAAGGTAAAATAAATCAGATTAAAATTTTTTATGAAGAAGTAAAAGAGTTTGAAAATAATAAAGATGAATTAGAAGCTTATAAATGTGTTTATGACGATAAGAAAAAAGAGTTTTGGCAAATTCAAAATATTATCGGTGAACCTTTTTTAAAAACTATTATTGGTAATTATTTAGATGAGATTGAAAAGATATTATTTGAAGATAAAGCTAAAGAGGAAGAGATAAAAAGAGTAGTATCAAAATTAGGTAAAAAAGATTTACAAAAATATTTAGAAAGTTTAAAAGATGATTAAAATCAACTATGCTAATTATTTAATAGATAAAGATTTTGATTTTATTTCTGAATATGAAAAAATATTTACAAATACATTTTTGATTAATAAAGATTCAAAACCTAGAAAAGAGTTCAAATATAAGAACGGCAAAAAAGTTTTTAAAGATAAGAATAAAGTATCTTTAGATGAAGTATTTATCAAATTTAAAGTGAAAAGAATTGAAGAGTTTAATGTAATTTTTATGGATTATGTATTGAATGAT
>JAYEKJ010000240.1:0-4620 GCA_034660975.1 Campylobacterota bacterium | reverse complement strand
TTTTTTATATATATTATTTAGGGATTATTAAGAATACAGTGCAGTAGTAGTTAAGGGGAGATGAAAAGGGGTTAATCCCTCTTCGTAGTTTTTCTTTTTTTACTTGTTCTTGTTTTTTTAGTTTCAACACCACTAGTATTTTTACTAAAATGATGTGATTTTTTCTTTTGAGGTTTTTTATGCTCAGATTTTAGTTTCAAATCTTCCATATCTTTTCTTCTAATAGTTGGATCTGGTTCAAACCCCTCTACCGTTTCTTGTGGAATCTTCATCCCTATAACTCTCTCAATGTCTCTTACATCATACTTCTCGTAAATGTCTAAAAGTGAGATGGCTTCACCATTACGACCAGCTCTACCTGTACGACCTACACGATGTACATAATCCTCAGGAACTGATGGGAGTTCGTAGTTTATAACGAAAGGTAACTCCTCAATATCAAGTCCACGGGATGCAATATCTGTTGCTACAAGAACTCTAACCTTCATCTCTTTGAACTCATTTAAAGTTTTTAATCTTTTAGCTTGGCTTATATCACCATGAATGAGTCCACATTTTAAACCATCTTTTTTAAGTTCAGCAAAAAGTTCATTTGCACTCACCTTTGTTCTAGTAAATACTAAAACTTGTGGGAAGTTTCTTGAACCGATGATATAAGCTAATAGTTCAGCTTTTCGTGCAGTATCAACCATATATGCCACTTGATTTATAGTATCAACCGTTGAGTTCTTTTTAGATGTTTCTATGAAAGCTGGACTTCTCAAAACTAACTTTGATAACTTTCTTACTTTATCACTATAAGTAGCTGAAAAAAGAAGTGTTTGATGTTTTTTTGGTAAAAGTGGATGGATTTTTCTTATATCTTTAGTGAAACCCATATCTAACATTCTATCCGCTTCATCAAGCACTAAAACCTCAACGGAGTTTACTTTTAGTCCATTCTCTATATGCTCTAAGAATCTTCCCGGGGTAGCGATGATAATATCTACACCCTTTTTCATCGCTCTTTGTTGCGTAAGTATATCTTTACCACCAACTAAAACTGCACACTCAACTTTCATATTTTTAGCATAATTACTTATATCTTCAAAAATTTGGATTGAAAGTTCACGAGTTGGTGAAAGAATCACAGCTTTTACAGATCTATCTTCAGTTGCTTCTGTTTTTCTAAGTCTTTGTAAAATTGGAAGAGCAAATGCTGCTGTTTTTCCTGTTCCTGTTTGAGCTGTTGCAAAAACATCACTCTTAGCTAAAACTAATGGGATAGCTCTTTTTTGTATTGTTGTTGGGTGTTGATACCCTAACTCTTTAATTGCACCAAGTAAAGGCTTGATTAGTCCTAGTTTTTCAAATGACATTGCTACTCTTTTTTAAATTATATACGGAATTTTAGCATATTATTAAAAATATAAGTTTCATAAAGATATAATCACTAAAAAATAGCAGATAAGTAAACCAAATGATAAGAAAAACACTTAAAAAAACAAGTAAACATGAAAAACTAAAAACATTTATCGAAAAATATAAAATCCCACCTGAATATCTTTCAACAAATAGAAGAATGGTTTCAAAAGCTGTTTTAATAGGTCTTTTTATAGCATTTATACCAATGCCTATGCAGATGCTTTTAGTGATTGCGATGATCCCTTTTTTTAAATTCAATGTGCCAATAGCTCTCGCGATGTGTTGGTTTAGTAATCCATTTACAATGCCACCAATGTACTACATGGAGTATTTAACTGGCTCTTTTTTCTTAGGTACGGAGATTGCACCTGTTGAGATGACACTTGATTGGTTTAGTGAAAATATTGATGATATTTTTATACCTTTATATACAGGAACTATTTTTTATTCTACCATGGGTTCATCTTTTGGATATTGGATTGTAAACTTTTTTTGGAGATCTTCAGTTGAGAGAGATAAAAAACTACATAGAGATGATAGAAATTAAAATTATCCTAGAAAATTAATCTTATCTAATTGTGTAAAATATATAAAAACTCCCACTATCCATAAAACTATAATCAAAATATGTTTTACTAAAAACGATCTCTTTCTTGTTTTATGACGAAAAAGAAGCATACTACTTGTTGAACCAATAAATCCACCAAGCAAAGATAAAGTATGAAGAGTTTTTTCACTCACTCGTCTTGTATCTTTTATTGATTTAAATTTATCTAGTGCAAAGATAAAAAAACTCACTATATTTACAGATAAAAAATATATGAAAATTATTTTTTGCATCTAGTTAAAAACTAACTTATTTGAGTTGATGATTTTTTATTTTTCATATAAAAGTAAATCCAAAGCATAACACCAAGCAGACTCATCCCTAAACTCATAACTTGACCTTGCGTTATAGCGTTACAACACACATAACCAATCTGAACATCAGGAGCTCTATAAATCTCAGCTATTGTTCTAAATAAACCGTAACTAATCGCATAGATAAGAATCAATTCACCAGAGAATTTCTTATATTTTCTATAAGCATATACAACTAAGAAAACTCCAAAACCTTCTAAAATCGCCTCATAAAGTTGTGATGGATGACGAAGAACACCATCAACTAAAATCCCCCAAGGAACATCAGTCTCACGACCTATAAGCTCTTGATTCAAGAAATTTCCTATTCGCCCAAATACAAACCCTAAAGGGATAGCTAGAGCCACTAAATCCATAATCATACCCATAGATACTCTATGGCGTTTAGTGTAGAGATATGTCCCTATCACAAAGCCAATAACGGCCCCATGATAACTCATACCACGAATCCCAACAAATTCACCATTACTAAATGGATTAAATATCTGCCACGGAGCTGTTAAATAGTACATAGTATTTGGATCATAAAATAAGATATACCCAAGTCTAGCACCTAAAATAACACCTATCTCAACATAGATAAAATAGATATCTATCTGTGAAGATGAAAAATCCAGTTTATCCTTTTTCATAAAATACTTTCCAACATATAAAGCACTTACTAACGCTAGTACATACATGATTCCATACCAATGAATGGGCAATGAAAAGATATGAAAGGCTATTGGGTCGAAAGTGTCGTAGATTTGATTCCATGAGTTCATTTATTAATTTCCTTTAGTTGCTATTCATATTTAATTACCAAGGTCTGCAATCATCCATTACTTTATATAATAAATTTGCATCCCTTAAAGCATAAAAAATAGTTCCATTTGATACACCAAATTCATTTTTAAGATAAGAGAGATATGGTTTTTGATTATATGTTTTTTCAAAACTATTTATATAGTTTTCAAGCTGAAATTTTGGAACCAATAAATTTCTTGCAAAATTATCTGCTTCATTTTCAAGTTCTATATTATGATTAGATAAATTATCTCTTGAAGCTTTTAGTATTTGAGTATAGTTTGTATTATTTATTGGCTTTAAATCTTCATCAAAATCTTCAAAATGGTTTTTTTTATCTGTTGAAAAATGTAAGAATATATGCCCAAGTTCATGAGCTATTGTAAATTTTTCTCTTTGCTTATAATATTGTTCTTTATAGTTAATACTGAATTTATTATTACTAAAAAGTGCTTCACCAATCCCTTTTATATTTTCAACACAATTTATCTTAATACTAAAAAACTTTACTATCGCATTTATATCTTTATTATAAGGAACATTATCGCTATAAAAATATTCCAATACTTTTAAAGGAGTTACTACATCAAACACTATTTTAAAATTTTCTTCATTTTTAAACAGTTCTATTCTATCAAAAATTGTATCTGCATATGAAGTATCTAAAAGTTTATTTTCAAATTCTATTTTATATTTACCCTCTATGACACTTTGAACTAACTCTTGTAAAGATTTCATTTTAACATCACTATGTATCTTAACAATGCCCGTATGATTAGATATAATAGATTCAAACACTTTTGTGCCATCATCAAGATAAATTTCTAAATTTTTCATTTTACACCCTTTCTTAGATTTGTATAATAAAGTTCTTTTTCTATTAGCTTTGGAAACTCACTTTGTTTAAAAGCCTCTTTGTGTGTAGAGACAATATCTTTTAAACTCATTTTATCATATCTTACTATATCTATCTCTTTGATTATATTTTTACTTTTCAAATAACTTATTAATGTCACTCTAGCCCTGATTGCTTCAATAGGTTTTATAAAATCAAAACCTAAATATACCCACATAGTCAAAACACTAGATAATGGTTTGAGTAAAATCTCTTCAAAACTACTAGCTCTTAAAATATCATAACAATTTTTATGAAGTTGCTTTAATACACCACCTCTAAACTTTTCTTGTATTCCAATATATTCAAGTTTAAGAGATACTCCAACTAATACAATACAAACCTCTTTATTTTTATCTGTAAGAATCGAGTCATCTTGATATAACTCTAAAAGATATTTATCTCCATCAATAAACATAGGGTCATGGTATATACATCTTGCTTTAAAATTTGAAAAAGTGTAAAGTTTATCAATATCGATCTTCATTTATAAACTCCATAGCCAAATCTTCCCCATCCTCAATAGCAATCTCAACAGCTTTTTTTGCTACTTCTAAAAGTTGTTTTGATTCCTCTTTTAATTTAAAAGATTCTTTTATTTTTTCTTCTATTTG
>JAYEKJ010000239.1:0-20070 GCA_034660975.1 Campylobacterota bacterium | reverse complement strand
TGTAGATTTAACAAGTTTTAACTTAATGCTTGGATATGTAAATTTTAGGTTCTCAATAAAAGATTGTCCGGCAACTATGGAGAAGGTTTTATCTATAACTGTTTTGAACTCTACAATAAAATTTTTATCTTTATCTGTAACTATCACTAATGGTTCATAGTGATAAGGTGTTGTGAAGTTGAAAAAATACTCTCTTGATGGGGTTTTTGAAGCTATTGGTAAAAGGTCACACTCTTTATTTTTCCCTTTTTTAAAAGATTCTATCCAAGTTACAGTATCAACTAATTTATAGCTAATATCTATATTTTTTTTTGTAAGTTTTAGAATCTCTGAGCCAATTCCAACATATTCACCATTCTCAATAGCACTATATGGCAAAGAGTTTGGCAGTACACAAATTTTTATCTCTTTTTTATTTTTTAGATATTTTATCTCCTCTTTAGTTAGAAAATTAGAGCCACTTTCCTCTGTTGCAGATAAAGATGTTATAAAAAATAAAAATATAAAAAGATATTTCATAAAAAGCACCATTGTTTTATTTCTCTAATTATAGCATAGTGGTTAAAAAATAATATCTAACAACCCTTAGTGTCCCAGCTATTAAAATAAATAAGATAAAGTTTAACCTAACTACACCAGCCACCAATGTTAGTGGATCACCAATAAGTGGAAGCCATGAAAAGGGGAGAGCCATGTAGCCATATTTATGCCCCATATCAAGAGATTTTTTTCCAACTTTTGAGGAGTTTAATTTTGTTTTTGTTTTATCATAAAGCCAATAACCAAACCAGTAGTTAACAACGATAGCAAGGATATTTCCAGATGATGCCCAAAGTAGAGCGTTTAGAGTTGGCATACCATTTTCCAAGGCTAAGAGAAAAGCTATCTCTGAGCTAAAAGGGAAAATAGTTGCTGCAAGAAATGCAGAGAAGAAGAGTGCTAGTTCAGCGATTTAATATTCTCAATCGTTAAATTTATCAAAGAATCTCTTGCCTCTACCGATGTCCATGCAATATGTGGAGTGATGTAAAGATTCTCTTTGTTTTTCACAGATAAAAGGGGATGATTTTCTATCATTGGTTCTTTTGTAAGAACATCCAATCCAAAATAGATATTTTTCTCATCAATGATTTTTGCAACTGCATCTTCATTGATGATTCCACCACGACCAAGGTTTAGAACTATTGCCCCATCTTTACAAGCTGAGAGTTGTTCATAGTCTAAAAGGTTATTGGTTTTGTCATTTAGGGGTGCATGGATAGTGATGATGTCACAAGTTTTTAATAACTCATCAAGATTTTGTCTTTGAAAATCCTCTGCATGATTTACTCCACTTGTAGAGTAATAAGAGAGTTCAGCACCAAAAGCTTTAGCGATATTGGCAACACCACGACCGATAGAACCAAGACCAATAATTCCCCACTTTTTACCCTTAATCTCAAAAAATGGTTTTGAAACATCTGTAAAGATTGGACTTTTACAATAGCTTCCATCTTTAACAGATTCATCATAATAACGGGAATGTCCCATAAGATAAAAAAGTAAAGAGAAAGTGTGCTGAATTACAGAATCTGTTGAGTACCCAGCTACATTTTTCACTAAAATATTTTTAGCTTTAGCAGATTCTAAGTCAACATTATTCATACCTGTTGCAGCTACACAGATAAGTTTTAGAGTAGGGGTGTTTCTCATATGTGTATCAGTTATCACCACTTTGTTAGTTACTATAACATCCATGTTCGTTATACGCTCTTGAGTTTGCTCCCTAGAGGTAGTTTGATAAACTGTAACCTCACCTAAAGATTTAAAACCACTTAAATCTGTTTCTCCAAAAGTTAAAGCATCTAAAAGAACTATCTTCAAACTAGGCATCTTTTATTTTAGTAATTAGTTCACGAGATTTCTCTAAAGCCTTCTCAACTTCATCAAAAACTAAAGCAACAGCAAGTCTTCTACCCTCATGTGCTTCTGGTTTTGAGAAAACTCTTACAAAGGAGTTATCGCTAAATAGAGAATTATCAATATCTACAACTGGAGCGTAGTTATGTGCTTCTGATTTAAATGCAGCAGATGCACCATCACCATAAAATGTAAAACCTAAAGGGAGACCAAGAACAGCTCTTAGGTGAAGTGCGAACTCACTTTGAGACTGAGTGATAAGTGTTACCATCCCTGTATCGTGTGGACGAGGTGAAACTTCAGAAAAGTAAACTTCATCACCTTTGATAAAAAGCTCAACCCCAAAAAGACCTTGACCACCAAGACCGTCAGTGATGATTTTAGCCATCTCTTGCGATTTTTTCTTTGCTACTTCACTCATCTGCATCGGTTGCCAAGAAAATACATAATCACCATCTCTTTGCTCATGCCCAATAGGCTCACAATAAACAGTTTCATTACCATTTCTAGCCGTAAGCATCGTGATCTCATAATCAAAATCAACAAACGCTTCAACGATTAATTCACTCGCATCACCTCTGGCTTCTTTAGCCATCTCCCATGATTTAGGGATATCTTCTTCACCTCTTGCAACTGACTGACCATGACCAGATGAAGACATCACTGGTTTGATAACACAAGGAAATCCTAACTCTTTTGCAGCTTCAAGCATTCCAGATTCTGTTGTTACAAACTTATAAGGACCAGTTTTAAGACCTAACTCCTCTGCTGCAAATGTACGGATTTTTTTACGATTCATAGTCTTAGAAACTGCATCAGCATTAGGAATCACATTAAAACCCTCTTTCTCAGCTTCAAAAAGAGCATCGATAGAGATAGCTTCAATCTCAGGTAAAATATAATCAGGTTTTTCACGACGGATAATCTCTAAAAGAGCATCTTTATCTTGCATATTTACAACATAACTTCTGTGTGATACATGGTGAGCAGGAGCATTTTCATATCTATCAACAGCGATCGTCTCTAGCCCTAATCTTTGAGCTTCGATAATAACTTCTTTTCCTAGTTCGCCAGAACCTAGTAACATAATTTTTTTAGAGTTTGATTTTAATGGAGCTGAAAATTTCATGAAAATTCCTAATTTGAAATATAAGTAAAATATAAGTGAAATTATATCGTAAATATTATTTGCAACTTCGTAGAAATGGGATATAATAACTGCTAACAAATACAAATATAATATATGGAAAAAGATATCAATGAAAAAAAATAATGATTTACATATACTCATAGTTGATGATGAAAAATTAAATATTGAATTAGCAGCTGCATACTTAAAAGAGGATGCTTATAAGTTATCTTTTGCTCTTAATGCCAAATCAGCAGTAGAGAGTGCGTTAACAAAAGATATTAATCTTATACTTTTAGATATTAATATGCCTGAGACTGATGGGTTTGAAGTGTGTGAGATTCTAAAAGCAGATGTGAAAACAAAAAATATCCCTATTGTGTTTTTAACTGCTCAAACTGATATAGAATATATCTCTCGTGCTTTTGAAGTTGGTGGTGTTGATTATATAAATAAACCTTTTAATGGGATTGAACTAAAAGTTCGTGTCAAGACCCACCTTCAAAATATGTTGTATCTTGAAGATATTAAAAAGAAACAATCCAAATTAGCACAATTAAGTATTACAGACCCACTCACAAAACTAAATAACTCTTTCTTTTTTGATTCTCAACTACAAAGTCGTTTAAATCATAGTAAAAAGTTTTGGGTAGTTTATGTAAAAATAAATAACTTTGAAAAAATAAATAATTTTTATGGTTTTGATAAAGCTAATATACTTTTAAAACTTTTTGGTCAACTACTCAAAGAGGTATCGTTTAAAAATGCTCTTGTTGCTAGGCTTCATGGGACAAGTTTTGGAATCTTGATAAAAGATTATGAGAAAAAAAATATAAAAGAGTTAGCAAGCTCTTTAGCTATGAAATTTTTGCAACATAAAGAGCTTAAAAAGAATGTGAACTTTTCAATTGTAGCAATGCGTGTAAAAGAGCATATATCAATTCCAAATATATATAGAGAGTTACAAAATACAATCAAAATTGCATCAGATAACAGAACTTATAATATTTTATTTATTGAGTAGATCTATATTTTTTATTGCTTCATTTAGGTGAGATTTTATAGTCTCACTATTTTGTTTATTTTTAATCTCATCCCAATTTTCAAAATTATGTTCCATCTCTTTTATTAATTTAAACAATTTATTAAATCTTAAATTGCCAGATAAACCTTTGATGCTGTGTATATTATCTTCGTTTAGCCCTTTTGTGTCTATGGTTTTTATAAGCTCTTGTGCAGATTCACTAAAACTATTTAAAAGTTTTAAAACTATATCTTGATTTGGAAGTGATAAATTTACAGTAAGTTGTTCTAAGTTTACAACATCAAATTTTAAATTTGCAAAAGTTTTTTTTATTTTATTCTCTAAATATCTCTCAAGTATAGTATCGAGTTCAGCTGTAATAATTGGTTTACTTAGGGAATCATCTACACCAGCTTCTATATATGTTTTTACATCAGATTCTATGACATTAGCAGATAAGGAGACGATAGGTTGAGTATATCCTTTTTCTCTTAATATTTTTGTAGCAGTAACACCATCTATTACAGGCATATTAATATCCATAAAGATTAGATTATAACTCTTTTGTAAAGCTTCATCAACCACCTCTTGACCATTTTCTACTATTTTATAATTCACTTCTCTCTCATCTAACATAACGGCTATAAGTATCTGATTTGTTTGATTATCTTCAGCTATTAAGATATCACCATCAAATTTTTTAGTTTCATCTGTATTGATTTGGGAATTTGTAGTGTCTGAATTATTATGTGTTAGTGTAATTATTTTATCAAAAAGTGCTGAACCAGTCATCGGTTGCTCTATGATATGGAATTGAGGGTGGATACAACAAGATTTCTCTTCTCCACCCTCAATATAAATAATATGAAGATTTTTAAACTCTTCTAACATACTGTAAGATAAATCGTAATCAAAAATCTTTGCACAAACAATAAGAAGAGTCATTTTATCATTGATCTGATCTAAAGAATCAATTGTTTGATAATTACATTGCCATCTATCCAGATATGTTTCAACCACTTTATTGATTCCACAAGTTATAGAATCTTTTGCTTGAAGAATGTATATATTTTTATCTGTCGCATCAAAATCTTTCTTTACACTATATGTAGCATCAATAATTGGAAGCTTTAATTTAAAATAGAAGTTACTACCCTCACCCTCTTTACTTTTTACCTTTAGTTTATCTCCCATTATTTGTATATACTGACTACTAATAGAGAGCCCTAACCCTGTTCCACCATATTTTCTACTAATAGAATCATCAGCTTGAGAAAATGCTTGAAACACACTAGAAATTTTATCTTTTGCTATCCCTATACCACTATCTTTAACACTAAATTCTATAATTGCTTTTTTATTTTTAATCTCTTTAAGTGATATATTTACCCCTACTTTACCACCCTCTGGTGTAAATTTGATAGCATTACTTATAAGATTATTTACAACTTGTTTGATTCTTTGTGAATCACATTTTAGAGTTTTTGGTATATTTGTATCGATATATGTGTAGTAATCTATCTTTTTAGATTTTGATGTTGAAGCAAATGTTGAAACAGTTGCTTCCATCTCAGAAAATAGATTTGATTCTGTTTCATATATAGATAATTCACCACTCTCTAATTTAGAAAAATCTAAAATATCATTAACAACATTTAGTAAAGTCTTACCACTTTTGCTTATAATATCTACATATCTTTTAGAATCTTTATCAAGCTGTTTTTTATTAAGAACATCTGTAAATCCTAAAATTCCATTGAGTGGTGTCCGTATCTCGTGTGACATATTTGCTAGAAATGTTGTTTTTGCTTGTTCAGATGAGTATGCTTTTAAAAGGGCATTCTCTAGGTTCGTAATATCTGAGAGGTTTATTATATAGCCATTGTCAATCTTTTTTATTGTAATATTAAATGTGTGTACTTTTTTGTGTTTTGTTAACATTTTAACTTTATGGTCTGTATCCCTATCTTGAAGAATCTCTTCTATCCAATTTTTATCTTTTTGTACATATACATACCCATCCTCTTGCATAAAAAGTTCACAAATACATTTATGCTCTAACTTAAATTCTGCAAAGTTTTTATAAGAGAAATATTTAAAAAGTGTTTGATTCGCATTTATCATATCCCCTTCATTAGAGGTAAAAATAACAATATTATCTTGATTGTCAAAAATTGCTTTGATTAGTTTTTCTTTCTCTTGCATCTTCTTTTTAGCTAAAACTTGTTTTGTTGTATCTTGTCTAATAGCTATAAAGCCATCAATATTTTTGTTGTCATCATAGGTGGGCATAATTGTTGCGTTAACATAATATACTGAACCATCTTTAGCTCTATTTGGAAAACTACCTCTCCATGTTTTTCCATTTTGTATAGCTGTCCACATTTTTTTGAAGATAAAGGCAGATACATTATCATCTCTTACAATAGAGTGTTTCTTACCTATTAACTCCTCTCTTGAGTATTGACTCACTCTACAGAAGTTATCATTAACAAAAGTAATGACACCATCTTTATCAGTTTTGGATACTAAAAGTGATTCATCAACAGCATCTTTGTATTGGTTTAGAAGTTTTACATTTGAACTTAGTTCATCTGCTGTTTGTTTTACTAAGTGTGTAAGAGCAGAGAAAGTAATATCACTCATATTGTGTTTTTTTTGTTTAGCTTTTTTATTAGATTCTGATAATATCAATAGGGTGGTTGTACAGTTTAAAACAGCATTGTTCTTAGAGGTACTATAATACTCACCATAAGTAAAAAAACCAGCTGTTGGAGCAACTTGTTCAAAAGATTTAAACTCATTCTCAAGAGTATCTCCAAGTAAAGTTTTTCTAGCGATACATGAGTATATATAAACCCCCTCTGCTGGATTTTTTTTCATCATACTGTTTATTTTTGATGAACCTGCTAAAACAGCATCTGCATTTGAAAAACCAAATTGTACTTTTTGTCCCTCTTTTATAGGTGCTGCAAATATTAATGATTCTCCATCAATCGCCATAGGTGTTCTTGAAACGATTGTTGAACCCTCCGTATACAGAAGTTGAAATTCTGATAAAGCTTTAGCACCATCTGCAAAAATATCATCCCCTAGATATTTTTTAAAAAATTCAACACTATTTTGATTATCTATTTTATGTATAATATTTCCATCTGCTAAGGTTATTGTGAACTCTTTACCAATTGGTGTCCAGTTTAGATTGTATCTATTATCTGCATACAGAGTTTTACTACTAAAAGAGACGGCAACAGAACCCTCATCATAGATTGTGTCATCTAAAAATACATAAGTTTTTTGTAGTTTAAAATTATCACCAGCTAATCCACCAGCTAAAATAATATTTGGATTTTTCTCTTTAAAACCTTTTATAAAGCCATCATAATCTTGACCTTTAAGAGATTCACTTAAAATGATAGTAGCTTTTGTATTTTTAGAACATATTTTAGAAGATAATTTTAATCCAGCTTCTTTGTTTATATTTTTAATATATTTTGCTTTTAAATTTGTTTCTTTAAACAGTGAAAGACTTATGATAGTGGAGTTGTCAAACATCTTAGCATGTGAAATTTCACCAGCAGTAGTAGTTCCTATGATAATTGTATTTGGAAATTTTTTTGTATATTTATTAAGCAGTTTTTTAAGTTTAATTTCATTAGTAATGGAGGTAAATATCTGAATCAATTTTGATCTGTATTGCTCTTTATTTGCCTCTTTAATTGCACTTTTTATCTCTTTTTTATCGCTATTGCTAAATACTATATGTTTCATTATCAAATTCCATTTATCTTATGTTTGGCAATTCTAACTGAAATAATATATAAAAGCAATATTATAAGTCTAAAGGGTAAGACTGAAGTCGTATCTCCAAGGTTATGCAAGAAGTTTATTTAAAAAAAGTATAAGAAATTGGTTATAATATTGAATATTTAAATTTAAAGAAAGTGATAAAATGGAAATTACATTAGTTATAGAGGTTATCCTTGGATTGGTTATTATCTTGGCATTTTTAATATTTTTATTACTTTATTCTTCTAAAAAAAAGCAAATAAAAAAACAAAAAATTGTTAAACCTGTAAAATCAGAAAATAGCAAACCAAGTTTAGAAGATTTGAAAAGTATTGTTAAAGATACTACAACAACATCGAAAGAATTAGATGAAGCCTTAGATTTAGTTTTAAAACTGTATGCAAATATAGGATTAAATGATTCTCAGCCATTTGAAATTTATATGAATATATTAATAGCAATTTGTCGTCATCCTAAAACTAATAAAAACATTATTATTGACTTTGAAAAAAAGTTGGTAATGTTAAATCCAAAATATAAAACAGAGATTAATAATGCTATTACAGCAGGCTTAGATTCAAGAAGTATATAAATTATAGATGCAAGTTGATTATACAGAACTTGGTGCTACTCTATTTGTACCAGCTACGCACAAAGATTTAATGGCAGTTGTTGAGGGGAAAAAGTATCCAAATCTCAAAAGTGTTGTTATAGATAGTGAAGATGCAATATCAAATGATGAACTCTTAGATGCAATCAAAAATATAAAAAAAATACTTATAAATTTTAAAAATTCAAAATGTTTAGTTTTTATTCGACCAAGAGATTGTGAAGTTTTAAAAAAGTTTTTAACATTCAAAGGTATAGATAAAATAGATGGATTTATTTTACCTAAGTTTTCACTTTTGAATGCTAATAAATATTTAACACTAATAAGAGATAAATATAGGTTTATGCCAAGTATAGAGGGTGAAGAACTTTTTAATCACTCACAGCTTATAAAACTCAAAGATATTTTATTACCACATAAAAAGCAGATAATTTTAGTCCGTTTTGGTTTAGAAGATATGTTGAGACAACTTGGTATGAAAAGGGGATGTAAACATAGTTTATTTGATTTTAGTGCAAGCTCTTTAGTTGTAGGAAATTTTATAGCAACTTTTAAAAGTGTCGGCTTTAAAGTTAGTGCTGGGGTATATCCATGCTTTAAAGATTCTAAAGGTTTTGAGAAAGATGTTTTAAGAGATTTAAAAGAGGGGTTGTTTTCAAAAACAATTATCCATCCAAATCAGATAGAGTTGATAAATGAGCTTTATAAAGTCACTTGGTTAGAGTTTAGTGAAGCATGTGAAATATATATGAGTACAGATTCTGTATTTAAGCAAAATGATAAAATGGCAGAGGTTGTTACGATGCTCCCTTATTCACAAGAGATTATTAAAAGAGCAGAGGTTTATGGGATTAAAGATTAAAATAGATGATATAAAAATAGATGAGTTAGAGATTTATCATAAAATTAGAGATAACGCTTTTAGTGAAGATAATAGTTTTATAGCAGATTCACCTAAAGTTGTAAATATGCTTTTAGAGAGTGATATAGAGGTTAAAAGCATTTTAGCAACTCCAGAGTATTATGATCAGTTTTCACAACTTATAGAATCTAAAAACATCTCTAAACTTTATGTTGCAACAAAAGATGAGATGAAAAATATTGTGGGACATAAGATACATCATAACTGTATGATGCATGGAATCCGTCCAGCTCAAACAGCACTAGAAAACTTAGGTAGTTCTATAATAATGTTAGATGAGATAACATCAACTGAAAATATAGGCTCAATCGCTAGAAGTGCAGCAGCCCTTGGAGTAGATTCATATCTTTTGCCAACTCAAGGTCCACACCCTTATGGTAGAAGAGCATTAAGAGTCTCTATGGGATATATAAGTAAGTTAAAAACTCATCTTTATAATGATATATTTTCAACAATTAAAACTTTGCAAAAGAGTGGATATAAGGTATATGCAGCAGAAGTTACTAAAGATTCAACTCCTCTTATAGATGTGAAAGTTACAGAAAAATGGGTTTTACTCATGGGTCATGAGGGTAAAGGTATATCTAAAGAGATTCTCGATGTTTGTGATGAGGTTGTATCTATTGAGATGCAAGCGGGGATAAAAAGTTTTAATGTAGGGGTTGCTGCATCAATAATGATGTATCAATTTAAAAATAGTAAATAGGATGAATATGATAATACTTTTTGATTTAGATGGAACACTAATAGATTCAACAGATGCAATTTTAGAGAGTTTTCATAACTCTTTTGATGTTTACAATATGAAACACCCTAATGATGAGGAGATAAAAGCACTCATTGGCTACCCATTAGATGTGATGTATTCTAACCTAGGTGTAAAAGAGGATGTAGTATGGGATTATGTAAATACATATAAAGAGTACTACCGTGTAATATCTACACAAAAAACCTATCTTTTGGAATCAGCAAAAGAAGCAGTGGTAGAAGCTAATGAGTTTGCAGAGATTGGAATTGTAACTACAAAAACAGGAAAATATTCTAAAGTTTTAATGGAACATTTTGATTTGATGGACTATTTTGCAGTTTTAATAGGTAGAGAGCATGTTGAAAATCCAAAACCACATGAAGAACCAATACTCAAAGCCTTAGAATCTTTTGAAGTTGATGCCAAAGAGATATGGATGATAGGTGATACAAAACTTGATTTGATCTCTGCTAAAAATGCAGGTGTAAATTCCATTGGTGTATTAAGTGGATATGATGACAAAAAAGAGTTACAAAAATACACAGATAATATTTTTGAGAATGCTCTTTGTGCAATTGAATATTTAAAGCATAGGAAAAAATTACACACAAACAAAAGTATCTAAATAGAGTTTAATTCTCAAGCTTAATTTAAGTACCGGTTGCTTAGAATATACGAAACTAGAATTTATAGAAAACTTTTAAAATTTCTTAAGGAGAATTTATGCTAGAAATTAGATGGCATAGTCGTGCTGGACAAGGTGCTGTAACAGGTGCTAAAGGTTTAGCTGATGTTATTTCAACAACAGGGAAGCATGTACAAGCATTTGCATTTTATGGATCTGCTAAGCGTGGAGCTTCAATGACTGCATATAATCGTGTTGATGATAATGTAATTATGAATCATGAAAAATATATGAAACCAGATTTTGTTTTTGTAATTGATCCTGCATTAGCAATAACTAGTGATGTTACAATTAATCACAAAGATACAACAAAGTATATCATCACTACTCACTTAAGTACTGAGGAGTTAAAAAAAGCTCAACCTAAGTTAGCAGATAAAGATGTTTATACAGTTGATTGTATTCAAATCGCAACTGAAACGATTGGTCGCCCAATTCCAAATACACCAATGCTTGGTGCATTTATGAAAGTTTCTGGAATGTATGATATAGAGTTCTTTAAAGAAAATATGCAAAGAGTTCTAGCTAAATTACCACAAAAAATTGTAGACGCTAATATGGTTGCAATTCAACGTGCTTACGACGAAGTGAAATAAGGGGTTAATGATGGCAAATAAAGGATGGGATGAATTTGAAATCGGAGCTATGCTTCGCTCATTTGATGGTTCAATAGATGATATTGCGGGTACTGCACAAGTAGATCGTTCTTATTCTCCAAGTAACTCTTACACTGCAAGTGTAGCTGACTGGAGACTTATTAAGCCTGTGTTTAATAAAGATTACTGTATCGATTGTCAATTTTGTTGGATCTATTGTCCAGATATTTCAATTATCTCGAGAGATAAAAAAGTTGTTGGTATCGATATGGATCACTGTAAAGGTTGTGGAATTTGTGTTGAGGTTTGTCCTACAAATCCTAAATCACTTCTAATGTTCCCTGAACAAGCTGATGAAGAAACAGAATTAGCAGCTTGGCCTGCAAAAGATGAGGAGAAATAGATGGCATTTGATAAAATGGAATTAAGAGATATTGAAGTATGGGATGGTAACTTTGCTGCTGCTCAAGCTTTAAGACAAGCTCAAGTAGATGTTGTTGCTGCTTACCCAATTACTCCATCAACTCCAATTGTTGAAGGTTATGCAAAATTCAAGTCAGACAATTATGTTGAGGGTGAATTTGTAATGGTTGAATCTGAGCATGCTGCAATGTCAGGATGTATCGGTGCTGCTGCTGCTGGTGGTCGTGTTGCAACTGCAACATCTTCACAAGGTCTTGCACTTATGGTTGAGACTCTTTACCAAGCATCAGGTATGCGTTTACCAATTATTTTAAATATTGTTAACCGTGCTTTAGCTGCTCCATTGAATGTAAATGGCGATCATTCAGATATGTACCTTTGTCGTGATAGTGGATGGATTCAGTTTAACTCTTTTTGTCCACAAGAAGCTTATGATTTAAACTTCATAGCTTTTAAAGTTTCAGAAGATCATGATGTAAGACTTCCTTCTATCATCAATCAAGATGGTTTCATGACTTCACACACTGCACAGGGTGTTAAGACAATTAGTGATGATGATGCATTTAACTTTGTTGGTACATATAAGCCGATGAATGATATGCTTGATTTTGAGCATCCAGTAACTCATGGTGTACAAACTGAAGAGGATTGGCACTTTGAGCATAAAGCTCGTCAACATAATGATATGATGACTAAAGTTTCTCCAAAAATTGATCAAGCATTTGCTGACTTTGAAAAATTAACTGGTCGTAAATATAATAAAGTTGAGTGTTACGATATGGAAGATGCAGAAGTAGCAGTAGTTTGTATGGGTACTTCGGTTGAAACAGCTCGTGAAGTTGCAACAGAGATGAGAGCAAAAGGTGTTAAAGCTGGTGTTATAGGAATTAGAGTTCTTCGTCCATTCCCATTTTTTGAAGTAGCTGAAGCACTTAAAGATGTAAAAGCTGTTGCTGCTCTTGATCGTTCAGCTCCTGGTGGAACTGCTGGTATGTTATTTAACGAGATTGCGGGTTCATTATTTAACTCAGATTCTAAAATGTTACTTTCTGGTTATATTTATGGTCTTGGTGGTCGTGACTTAACAAAGGCACATTTAGTTGATCTTTACAATGAGCTTCAAGCAAATGCAGATGCAGGTAAAGTACTTACTCAACAACAACAGTTTATCGGTGTTCGTGGACCGAAACTAGCTTATTTATAGGAAATTTTTATGAGTGAAATGAAAAAAATTAAAAACTTAAAAGAGTTTTCAACATCGGCTGATCGTTTTGAGGGTGCAAACCTTTTATGTCCGGGTTGTGCTCACTCTATTATTGTTCGTGAAGTTTTAAATGCAACAAATGATGATTTAGTTTTAGGTGCTTCAACGGGTTGTCTTGAAGTATGTACTGCTGTTTATCCATATACATCTTGGGATGCTTCTTGGATTCATATCGGTTTTGAAAATAGTTCAACTGCTGTTGCAGGTGCTGAAGCTATGTATAATGCACTTAGAACTAAAGGTCGTCTAAAACAACCTGATCGTAAACCTAAATTCGTTGCTTTTGGTGGTGATGGTGCATCTTATGATATCGGTTTCCAATGGATATCTGGTTGTATGGAAAGAAATCATGATATGATGTATGTTGTACTTGATAATGAGGTTTATGCAAACACTGGTGGTCAAAGATCATCTGCTACTCCTATCGGTTCTTCAGCTACAACTTCACCTGCAGGTTCAATCTCTTATGGTGAGAAGATGAATAAAAAAGATATGCTAGGTATCATGGGTGCTCATAACATCCCTTATGCAGCACAAGTTGCTCCAAATAAATGGAAAGATATGGTTAAGAAAATCCAAAAAGGTTTTGCAACAGAGGGTGCCGTATTTATTAATGCTGTTTCTCCATGTACAACTGAGTGGAAATTTGACCCTAAAGATACTATGATGTTAACTGATTTATCAACTGATTCATTAGTACACCCACTATATGAAATCATTGATGGTCGTGAGTTAAATATCACTTATAGACCTAAAAATGTTGTTCCTGTTGAAGAGTATTTAGCAGCACAAGGTCGTTTTAAGCACCTTTTCAAAGATGAGTACAAACACCTTATCAAAGAGTGGCAAACTCGTGTTGATGAGAACTGGGACTACCTAAACCGTCGTGAAGAAGCGAGAGTTTAGAAAGTTCTAGCTTCGGCAAATCTTGCACCAGATGAGCAAACGGCAGACTATAGTCTAGCCTTTTTGCTCATCAGGCACAATCTTCACCAAATCTAAAACTTTTTTTAGGTTTCTTTTAAATACTTTTTAGATTGCTTTCTAAACTAACTTTCTAACTTCAATAAATATAAATCAGAAAACGATAAAATACATTAATTAAAACCACTTATAAATAGTGATTAAATCAAGGAAATTATTATGCCATTATTAGATTCATTTACAGTTGACCATACAATTATGCCAGCACCTGCTGTTCGTCGTGCTAAGGGGATGAAAACTCCTAGTGGAGATGATATTACAGTTTTTGATTTGCGTTTTGTTAAACCAAATATAGAGATTTTATCATCTGAAGGAATTCATACTTTAGAGCATCTTTTTGCTGGATTTATGAGAGAGAATCTTAATTCTAAAAAAGTTGAAATTATTGATGTTTCACCAATGGGTTGTAGAACAGGTTTTTATATGTCAGTTTTAGGAACACCTAGTGAGAAAAAAGTGGCTAAAGCTTGGAAACAATCTATGAAAGATATTTTAAAAGTTGCAAAGAAAAGTGATATTCCTGAGTTAAATGTATATCAATGTGGGACTTATAAAATGCACTCACTAAAAGATGCAAAAGCAATTGCTACAAATGTACTGAATCAAAAAATTGGTATTATGGATAATGAAGCATTAAAACTAGATTTATCTAAAGTTGGTCAGTAGATTATGTTTATTTTAATCCCAATGGATTCAGAAAATACAGAGGAATCTAAACTTACAAAACTTGAAGATGTAAAATATTGGGTTCAGTTACAGATAGAGGAGGGGAGAGTTGTAAATACTCTAACTTCAACTGACAAAGATAGTTTTGAAAATTTTAGTGAGTGTGTAGTTGTGATAAATGATAACGAATATGTTTGGCCATTTATGGAACTCTCAATGATGGTTTTAGTAGCTCATACTCAAAGATATATAGAGGATATTGTGGAAGCTTATATATTTAAAGAGCTTCACGATTTAGCTTACTAATGGCAGATTTAACACAATTTTTACAACTTTTTAATCCATATCCAGGTAATAGTTATCTTGAAATAAGTAATGGTGTAAGTGATATATCACTTGCCTTGCAAGAGATTCTGAGTAAAGTTGATGGTAGTTTAGATTTGGTGGTTTATAGTGATAAAGAGAGTGATTTAAAAACTAAATTTCCAAACTCTAAGATTCAACAGATAGATGATTTATCAAAACCATTTCGTGCAATGCCTAGAAGTGCTGATATTGTTATCTTGAGAGATGTTTTTCATCTTCATAGCAATCAAGATATGATTATTAAAACTGCTTACACTGCACTAGCAAATACAGCAGATATAATTATTATGCAGGAAAAAGGAACTATGGATATAGAGGCTATTTATGAGATGCTAGAGAGACTAGAATTTCGTGCTGCAAACAGTATAGACCTCTTGCCAGATTATGATTTAGTGATGGCTAAAAAGATGCATATGTGGGGTAATGGTCTTTAATGTTTAACAATGAGTTGCATGAGATGGTTTTAAGTGATGATGGTTCATATACTGCTTATTCAAAAGAGTATAATGAGCATTATCACTCTACCAAAGATGGTGCTTTGTATGAATCACTTGTAAAACATGTAGTTCCTGCATTTAAAATTATTAAGGATAAAGATGAGATAAATATTTTAGATATTTGTTTTGGTTTAGGTTTTAATACTTTGGCTACTCTTTATCATCATAAGAAAAACAACTTAACTTCAAAATTAAATATCTACTCACCTGAGTTAGATTCTTCACTTGTTAAATCTCTTAAAAATTTCACCTATCCAAAAGAGTTTAATGATTTTAAACATATTATTTTAGAGTTAAGTAGAACTGCATTCTATGAAGATGATTTTTTCCATATAGAGGTTTTTTTAGGTGATGCTAGGGAGTATGTAAGAGAGTTTGATAAAAATAGATTCGATATTGTATATCAAGATGCTTTCTCGCCAAGTTCAAATCCAACTCTTTGGACTCAAGAGTATTTTAGTGATATTAAAAATATTATTAAAGAGGATGGAATTCTTACTACTTACTCTATATCTTTGGCAACAAGACTTGCTTTATATGAAAATAGTTTTAATATACATTTAAATAGTGGCGATGGATTTAGAAAATCAACTATCGCATCTTTAGGAGAATTACAAAATTTAAAAGTTGTAGATATGAAACATAAAATATCTTGTAATCCAGATGCTAGACCTTTAAAGGACTAACCCCCTAATTGCTTGATAGAGAAATATATTACAGATATAGGGTTGTTGGCTATTATTGCTATGAGATTAAAAATTGTTCAACCATTAACGCTGACATAGCCAAATATTATCATATGTATAATTATTATACAGTTAAATGAATATAAATCATCCATTAGTTAATATAATTATAATAATACTATAATCCAGAATTGTGTAATAAGAATTTATAAAATTTACCTATGCTTGTAATTAATGAATGTGCCTTAATTACAATGATAGATTAAATTTTAATTCTTTATTACATAATTAGGGATAATATAAATGTATAAGGAATATCCTTTGTTTAATTCGAAATAGAAAATAGAGTTAGAATCATTAAAAAATAAAATTTGTACAGAAATTAAAGATTTAGAGATGAAAATATTTGGAACTTCTTCTTTTGTTTTTGAAACAAATGATAAAGCATTTGAATACTTACTTGAGTTAAAAGATAGAGAAACTAAATCTTATTCTAATTTTGTAAATAATTTTCCAAGTGCTATAGCTGTACTGGATGAAAATTTAAATATTATAGAATCTAATGATAAGTTATTATCCTTTTTGCATTTAAATCATAATGAACTTAAGTCCAAGCCATCTATAGTTTCCCTTATTTCCAAAGATAGTAAATTATGTGAATTATGTGATTTTATAAACAAAATTGTAAAGGTTGAAAAGCAAGCTACTTTCACAACAGAGGTTATAACAATCTCAACAAGAAAAGAGGATAATATACCTGTATTTGTTTTTGTAGTTCCGGTATATGAAAATAGTAAATTAGTGAATACCTTTATAATTTTAAGAGACAGAAGATCAGAATTTGAGATAAGAAAAAAATTTATGTTAGAACAGTCTGCCCCTATAATTGAAATGATTGAACAAATATCCAAAGGTGATATTTCAAAGTTATTACAATTACAAGAAGAACATCAATTACCACATTATCAAGAACCAATAAATCATATAATAGAGAATTTTAAATTAATTATTACTCAGATTCAAACGGCTATAATAAAATCACAGGAAACATCCGTAGAAACTGATTTAGAGTTGAATAGTTTAACTAAGTGGAGCAGTGAAAAGTTCATTCCGACTTTAACAAGTATTTCTGAAAATGGAGATCAACTTTCACAATCAATAGGACAAA
Organism: Campylobacterota bacterium; assembly: GCA_034660975.1. Lineage (GTDB taxonomy): Bacteria > Campylobacterota > Campylobacteria > Campylobacterales > Sulfurimonadaceae > Sulfurimonas. The sequence continues at coordinate 2,614 of JAYEKJ010000239.1, read as the reverse complement.
TTTCTTCTATTGTTGGTCTTATAAAAGATGTAAGTGACCAGACTAATCTTTTAGCACTTAATGCAGCGATAGAAGCAGCACGCGCAGGCGAACATGGACGTGGTTTTGCAGTTGTGGCTGATGAAGTTAGAAAGTTGGCGGAAAAAAGTCAAAAATCAACACAAGAGATAGAGAGTGTAATTATGTCAATAAAAGAAGATTCAAATAAAATGCAAGATAGTATTGATTATTTTATAAATAACTCCGGTGAAGTTGTAAGAATATCCGATGGATTAAAGAAAAGTTTCGATAAAGTGATAAAACAGTTTCAAAACTTACAAGAGAGTGCTGATAAATTCAAAATGTAAGTTCTTAGTGATAAAGAACTAGTTAAGAGTTTATTAGTTCTAAAAAGTCTTCCCCAAAAGAATCAAATTTCTTCTCTCCAACACCATTTATCTCCAGCATAGAATCTTTATCAAAAGGTTTTTCACTTGCTAGATGCTTAAGTGTTTTATCTCCAAATATTATATAGGCTGGAACACCCATCTCATTTGCTAACTCTGCTCGTTTTATACGAAGTTCCTCAAAAAGCTCCTCATCATATTCAAAATCTTCTTGTTGTTTCACTTTTTTCTCTTTAGTGTTTATTTGAAGTCTTGAAGATTTTATATCAACTATCTCTTGACCTTTTAGAATCTTAATCGCTTCATTTGTAAGAACTAAAATTGAAAATTCACCAAGTGTTAAAATTTTTAACTCTAGTAATCGCTCGATAATAACAAACCACTCTTTTTTACTCATATGTGTTCCGATGTTATAAACAGATAACTTATCAGCGCCATTAGCTAGAATCTTTTGCTCCTTAGAACCCCTCAAAATATCAATGATGTAATTTTTTCCAAACCCTTGCTTGGTTTTATAGACGGCACTTAGAATCATCTGTGCCTCTTTAGTGATATTTTGCCTTGAGGCATCTGATTGGAGACAGTTATCACATCTATCTTTACACTCATCAAGTGTATCATCAAAATACTCAGCTAACTGTTTGTGAAAACATATCTCAGATGTTGAGAATTTATAGATTCCATCTATTTTTTTATCAAGATGTTGTTTATACTCTTCATTTGGAATCTCAGCTAAAAATCTTTTTTGCATAACCATATCAGCCGCATTAAAAAGTAATAAAGTCTCAGAATCTTCCCCATCTCTTCCTGCACGACCTATCTCTTGGTAATAATTCTCTTGTGATTTTGGAAGTGACATGTGAACAACGAATCTTATATCACTTTTATCTATCCCCATACCAAAAGCGATAGTTGCTACCATGATATTGATTTTGTCATTGACAAAGATTTTAAAATTATTTTCTCGAATATGTTGAGGAAGACCAGCATGATAAGGGAGTGATTTATACCCTTTTAGATTTAAAAAAGCACTAATCTCTTCAGCTTTTTTTCTTGAACTTACATAGATGATTCCACTCTCATCTTTATGACGATTTAGAAAGTATTGGAGTTGAGCATGACCATTTGTGATTCTTCTCTCAGCAGATATAAATATATTTTTACGAAAGATTTTACCTTTTAAAACAAGAGGATTCTCAAGTCGCAACTCCCTTACAATATCATCTGTTACATGATTCGTACTCGTAGCTGTAAAAGCACAAATAGAGGTATTAGGAAAATTAGTTTTTAATTGACCTAAAGAGCGATAATCATCTCTAAACTCATGTCCCCATTGAGAGATACAGTGAGCTTCATCAATTACAAAAAAGTTGATATTTAAGCCTCTTAAAAAGTTTAAAGTCCACTCTGTATTTAGTTTTTCAGGGGAGAGGTATAAAAATTTCAGTTCACCCATTCTAGCACTATAAACAATATCATCAATATCTTCACGACTTTGGGCAGATGAGATCATATCAGCACTAATCCCTTGAGCTTTAAGTGCTGAGACTTGATCTTGCATAAGAGCGATAAGTGGGGATATAACTATACTAATCCCATCTTTTATAAGTGTTGGAAGTTGAAAAACCAGAGATTTTCCACCACCGGTTGGGAGAATCATGAGAAGGTCTCTGTTATTTAAAATAGCATCAACACCATCCTCTTGAAGAGGTCTAAAATCGTTATGTCCAAAATTATCTTTGAGAACTTTATATTTTATATTTTCTTCCAAAATTAGTATTGAGCTGTGATAGAATCAACTTCATCCCAAGTTAAAGATGCTTTTTGGTGAGCAATAATATGAGATACATATCTAGCAAACATGTCAGTCTCTACATTTACTTTAGAACCTTTTTTATAGTTCTTAAAGAGTGTTTCTTTCATAGTATGTGGGATAATTGTAAGTCTAAAAGAATCTCCACTTACATCATTTACCGTCAAGCTTACTCCATCTATGGTTATAGAGCCTTTAGGAACTATAAAAGGAATCTGTTTCGTAGGGACAGCGATAAAAACATCAAAAGAGTTTCCATTATTTTTTATCTCTTTAATCTCTCCTAGGCAATCAACATGCCCTTGAACAACATGCCCCTCAAACCTATCACCCATCATCATAGCAGGTTCAATATGAACTTCATCTTTGTAGTTTTCCATCGCCAAAAGTTTTTGAGATTCTGGAGATAACTCAA
>JAYEKJ010000238.1:0-4686 GCA_034660975.1 Campylobacterota bacterium | reverse complement strand
TTATCTGATTCTTGTAGTTGAGAGTTAAAACTAAAAGTAATATTGCCACGATAACGATAGGCAGAGTGCTATAAAAACCAACTATATCCAAGCTTCCCATAGTAAATCTCACTATCTCATAACTCTGCGTTTTATCACTGATATAGAAGAGAATCATCAACGCTGCACTATAAAAGAAAGACAAGGCGATTCCCACCAAAAGGAGTGATGAACTCTCAAAAGCTTTGAGCTTTGATGTGAGTGTAAAAAGAATCACAATAGTCAGCAATGCTCCTAAAAATCCAAAGATAGAGATAAATGAAACCATCCCAAACACTATCGCAAAAGCAGTACCCAAAGTCGCACCACTAGCAACCCCTAGAGTAAACGGCGTACTCATAGGGTTTCTAAAGAGGGACTGGAAGATGAGTCCACTCAACCCTAGCAAAGCACCTGTAAAAAAAGCAAGTATAACTCTAGGAACTCTTAAATCCCAAAACAGTTTGTAGTCTATGGTTGAGATGTTTGTAAGTTTGGCTATATCTATCTCAATCTGTCCAAAGAATGGTGCGATAAGAAGTAATAATATAGATAGTGTGAAAAAAAGGTAGTTCATTTAGGTTTTATACTCTCAATAATTTCGTCATAATAAAAATCTATAATTTTACCATTAATAATGAGTTTAATAGATTCTTCAATAATAGGTAATGGAGTTACAAACCATTCTCTAGGTTTACAAGTATCACCTTTAGAATCAACTATATCAATATCTAAACAACTTTTAGCAAAGAACCTATGTATTAACTGTTCTAGCTTATGAGGATTAGCATCATATACTTTATAAGCATCTACAATCTTAACATCTGCCATCAAATAAGTTGGGTCATTTTTTGTATTTTTTATTCTTTGTTTTACATCTGTTGTTGAGAAACCAATCTTATATAAATCTTTCTTTGTAAGGATTCTATCATCATTACTTAAAGATTCTAAGATATAAATATATCCAGTTTGTTTATCATCTTTTGTTACTACTTGTAAATTTTGTAAAAGTTCATTATCTAGTTTTGTCAGCATTTTTCCATTGTTTTTTAATCGTTTTCCAAGTGATCTAAGTAACATATTAGACTGAGTTCCATTTTCAAAAACAATAGTTGTTCTTCTGTTTATTTTATTACTATTTCCTCTTTTACCCCGCTTAATCTCAACAATTAAGAGTAATACACCATCAAGAACACAAAATACACCAACATCTAGTTTACTCTCTACTGAATCTATTAATTTTCTTTTCCCGTCTTTTAAATCTTTTTGACACTGTTTAAATAGATTCTCATACTCTTCAAAGTTTTCACATTTTTTTCTTCTTGCTACAAAGTCTGCTTCTGCTCTCTCTTTATCTATTTTAGGTACATTTTTTAAAGTAAATATATCCTCTTGCTCTTGATTAAATATCCCTAAATCATCATTAGCAAAAATATCTTCTATTGAGTTAAACTCTATAGTTTCTTCAGTTTTGAGTAAATTATATGTATCATATTTTTTTAACATATTTATTTTAGATTGATTTTTTCTAATCTCACTTAATCTTGCAGATAATGCAATCTCATTCATATCTACTGAGCGTTTAGGTTCACAACCATTATCTTTATAAAACTGATTTATCTCCTCAAAGGATTCTATTAATCTATCATCAGGAGTAACTATTGGATTTTTTACTTTTACTTCACCTAAAAGTCCTAATGGGTCATTCTCTAAAATATCATCGAGGGAAAATCTATCCATTAGCTTTTCTTTCTCTTTTTAATTCATTTAAAAATAAGATAGCTTCTGCCAAGCGTTTTTCATTTGCATTTTGTGACTTTATATTGGGAAGTTTATTATGTTCTTTATGAAATATTTGGACTTTTGGATATAAGACAATAGCTTCCTCTTGTGTCATCTTGATTCTAGTTAACTCTATAGAATCTTGAATAAGCTTCAAAACATTAGGAGTTACTTGTTTAGAAAGTATCTCATAAGCCTTTTGAAAAGGGTTGACACTGTTTATAAGGTCAATATGTAAATCATCAATATTTATAAATTGATTTGCCATCTTTATAAGTTTTTTATCACCCTCTATCTTTGTTTCAGCATTTTTAACTACACTATCTATCACAACGCATTGACTTAGCTCTTTTACTTCCTCATCGTTTAGTTCAGGGTATTTTACTTTTATTATTTTAGGTATTAGAACTTCGTTTACAACCTCTGCTTCAACATTTCCTGTGATTGTACTTTGAATATCTTTATCTTGTAATATAGTTGCTTTTATATCGTTTATATCACTCTCAAAAATCTCTAATACTTTTTTACTACTTGGTAATTTAAAACCTTTTATTTTAATCTCACCTTTTTTTGATGGTTCTGTGTCTTCATCAAATCTAGGTCTAAACTTAAAACTTGGTGCTAAAACTTGTTCCATAAGCAGTGATGATGTGATAGCTTTTAGCATATTGTTTACAGCTACCGTTACATTGTCACTATCGGCATCTGGTTTAGCTATGAGGTTTGTAAACTGTGCCTTTATTTTGTTGGAACTATCTCTTGTTGCTCTTCCTATTATCTGTATCACCTCAGTGAGTGAACCTCTATATCCAACAGTTAAGGCATGTTCACAATAAGCCCAATCAAACCCCTCTTTAGCTTTTCCTAAAGCGATAATAATATCCATATCATCAATACTTTTCATATTAAATAAATACTTATCTATTTTGGCTCTTTTTTTCTCATTATTTTCAACTAAGTCTGCTATTTTTATAAGTTTACCATCTAAGTGTCTTTTTACTATTATTACTTCATCATCTGTTACTTTTTCAATAGTACCGATAATATCTATGATTCTATCAACCTCACCATGTTTCTCTTTTTCAGATTCTCCTGTGTTTACATTTGGAATATGAATGATTGTTTTTTGAGTTGGGTCTAGTATATCACCTATAGCACTTGTGTATTTACCTCTATAAAAATGGTAACCGATTCCAAGTGATTTAAGATATTCATAGCCATTTAATTGGTCATAGTAGTTGTAAGTGACATTTTCAAATTTTGCCTCATCTTCTGGTAAAAGTACAGCAATACTATCACCTCTAAAGTATGAACCAGTCATAGCCACAATATGAGCTGTTGTATTGGTCATCAAGAATCTTAAAAGTTCCCCTAGTTTGTTATCATTTGAAGAAGATACATGGTGAAACTCATCTATCGCTAAGAGTACATTATCAAACTTTGATTTATCTAAGTACTCATAAGTATTTCTCAAAGTTGAGTGAGTACACACTAGAATCTTTGCCTTACTATTTAAAAAATCGTTAAACTCTTTTGTCATTTTTTTTGTTTCATCTGCTACACAAAGGTTATATTTCTCCTCCACTTCCCAGTCAGCATAGAATCCAAACTGTTTGAGGTTTGTACTAGAAAATGAACTACCAATAGACTTTTGAGGAACTGCCACTATAACTTTTTTTACACCTTGGTTTATCAGTTTGTCAAGTGCTAAAAACATCAAGGCTCTTGATTTACCCGATGCTGGTGGTGCTTTTAAAAGTAAGTATTGAGAATCTCTTTTTTCATAAGCTTTTTCTTGCATCTCCCTCATACCAAACTCATTTGTTGTTTTACTTTGACCTGTTTGTTCGTAATCTATTTCTAGTAAATTTGGCATCTATATTTTTCCCTTTAAATCTTATTTTGTAGTTGACGATAACATAAACTTCATATCTATTTTTAGTACACACTAGCCAAAAACAGGAGTCTATTTATCCATACTAAGTTAATTTTAAGCTATTTTGACCAAAGCATAACATAAAGAATTTATCCATAGAATGGTATATATTTAATATGTTTAGTTGATTTGTTATCTGGATCTGCTGGTTTTATTAGTCCTATTGCTATAGTATCACTTATCATTTTTGAAGCTTTTGAATGTTGTTTTTTCTCTAATCCAAATCTTTCTCTTAAAGTTGAATTTGTCATATATTCTTGGTTCATAAACTTTAGCGAACAGTGTTGATATGTAGCTCTAATCCTATCTTGTTTATCCATATCCTCAAATTTTAAAGGTGCAAAAAGAATCACTTTAAAAAAATCTTTTTCTGCTATAAATTTTGGTGCTGGAAGTTGAAAAATCTCAATAGCATTGATTACTTTATCAATACCTGAACCCCTTTCTTCACAAATACCCATTTGTCTCATTAGCGTTGCTAATTTTTCATTACGAGATTTTGGCTGATAATCAATCAATCTTAAAGTATCTATTAAAGGTTTTCCTGAGTTTGTAATCTCGATTCTATTGTCATATATTTCAATCATTGGATTTGTACCACTGATTGAAAAATCTTGATGAATTAAAGCATTGGCGATTAACTCCCTTATTGCAATCTCTGGATAAAGTGTTACATCTTTTCTTATAGCATCTTTTATAACTTCATTTTGAGGGAGCTTATCCATTATATATTTCACTAAACCTTTAAACCCAACAGCATAACCTTTTTGTCCTTCTTGTTCAAATTCTGTATTAAATTTCCCATTACCTTTATATTTTATAACTCTTTGCATATAACGGAGTATCCGGACACCTCTGCCGTTTGAGATCGGACAGTTAAAGAAGAGATATTTTCTGTAATAGCATTTTAGCATAAGTGTCCGAATGATTTTTACATTTCTTCATTTTTA
>JAYEKJ010000237.1:0-4765 GCA_034660975.1 Campylobacterota bacterium | reverse complement strand
AGAAGAAGCTCCAGTAGAAGAAGCTCCAGTAGTAGAAGCAACAGAAGCTCCGGCGACTGAAGCAGCAGCAGAGTAAGCGTAAGCTTATATAATTAAGGAATACTCATGTTTAACAAAGTTATTTTAGTTGGAAACCTAACTCGCGATATTGAACTTAGATATACACAATCAGGCTCAGGAATTGCAAACACTGCAATTGCTACTAGCCGTAAATTCACTCAAAATGGTGAAAAAAAAGATGAAGTATGTTTTGTTGATATTACATTCTTCGGTAGAAGTTCAGAGATAGCAAACCAATACCTTAGAAAAGGGAGTAAAATTCTTGTTGAGGGAAGACTAAAGTTTGACCAATGGGTAGATCAAAATGGACAAAAACGCTCTAAGCACTCTGTGATTGTAGAAACTATGCAGATGTTGGATTCAAAAGGTGATAACCAAAATAGTGGTATGCCTCAAGGCAACCAACAAAACAGTTATAACCAAGGTGGTGGATACAATGCTCCTCAACAAGGTCAGCAACAAAGCTATCAACAGCCAGCTCAACAACAAAGTTATCAACAACCAGCACAGCAACAACAACAGCCGAGTTATCAACAACAGCAACAGCCAAGTTACAATAAAGCTCAGAACCAAAGCCGTGAGATGCCTAGTAGTAATGATATTCCTGAGATTGACATCGATGAAGATGAGATTCCATTTTAGACAAATCAATTAAAAAATAGATACAAAGGAAATACCATGTCAGAAAAAAGAAAATATAAAAAAAGATATTGTAAGTACTGTGAAGCAAAAGTTGACTTCATGGATTATAAAGATGTAGGAGCACTTCGTTTCTCTCTTTCAGAAAGATATAAAATCATGCCTCGTCGTTTAACAGGTAACTGTAAGCGTCACCAAGATATGATCTCTATCGTTATCAAAAGAGCTAGAGCTGCTGCACTTGTTCCATATACTGTTACAAGAAAAGCGGTTGTTACTCAACCATTTGAAAATTTAAGATAGATTTTTAAAAAAACTTTAGTGGTGCTTTTTAGCACCACTTCTATTTGAGATATTTTTGCTATACTTTTACTAAAAAAGTAGATAAATGCAATATATTCTAATCTTCACTCTCTTACTAAATTTATTAGATGCTAAATCAACAGACTACTCTATTATCATAAAAAAGCCTTTTAATGAGGTCTTACTAGATATAACACAAGATTACAATCGGAATATAAGTGCAGTAGGATACTCAAACTCTTACAAAATATCACAAAATCAATATCAAGAATCATATTCTGATGCTTTTGAATATTTAAGTAGTTTATCAAATTCTCATGGCTCACACATGCATCTAGTTAAAGCAAATCATAAAGCGAATATAATCCTAAATAAGACTATAAGTACAACTCAGTTTAGTAAAGCAGTAGCTCTTGTTAAAACTCCTACTAATGGCTACTTTGTAGGGGGATATACACTTGATGGTTCACTTATGATTTTAAAACTGGATTCCAATGGAAATCAAATTTTCAGTAAAATATTTGGTACTAAAAACCAAGACAGAATGAACAATCTAATCTCTCTTCGTGATGGTGGAGTTTTATCAATTGGTTACTCCACAACATCAAGATCGCCAAAAGATAATATCTTTGAGAGTGGCCTTGGTTTAAATGATATATATCTCACAAGATTTTCAAAAGGTGGCTTAAAACTTTGGAGTAAAAAGTATGGTACTCAAAATGATGATAAAGGTATTGATGCAGTTGAAGCTCAAGATGGCACAATCATTGTTGTAAGTAGCATGGAAGAATTGGCAAAAAAAGATCTCTCACTTATGAGAATCACTGAAAATGGCGATAGGATATGGCTTAAACATTATGAATCTGAAGATAATATTACACCCCATAAAATCATTAAACTTAGAGACAATAATTTTTTACTCTCTTTGAGTAAAAAAGATAACTTACAAAATGACCAAATTCGAGTTGTAAAATTTGATATTCAAAAAAATATCTTAATTGATAAAGAGATCTATACCAACTATTCAAGTATTTTAAATGATATAAAAGAGTACTCAAATGGAAATATCATTGGGGTTGGCCATGTAGAGGATGCTTATAATACTGATGCCCTTGTGATGTTACTAAGTCGTGATTTAAAGCTATTAACACAGAATCATTATGGAGATGAAAATTATGATACATTTAATGCAGTTACAATTTTAAATAACTCTCAAGCTGCTGCTGCTGGAATTCATACAGATGAAGATGTTCAAGAATCTAATATGTGGATAGTGAAATTTGATAAGGATTTAACTCTATCTCAATTACCTGTAGAGAAATCTGCTAAATCAATTGCTTTATATGACAAACTTAAAAAAATATTTCATCAAGAGATAGAGCAACAAAAACTTATCATAACAAAAGATTTAAAAATAGAAGTTATCGCTAAAAATCTTTATTTTGAAGTTTCTAAATATAAACTAACTTCACAACAAAAAGATTTTTTATTAAGATTCTCAAATAAATTATTACCACTTTTAAAATCGTATCACTCAACGATAAAGACCATTGAGATAAATGGTCATACATCTAGTGAGTGGGGCGATTTAAACTTTACAAATAGATACTTAAAAAATGAAAAACTATCTATGAATCGCTCATACTCTACACTAGAGTTTATTTTTAAAAATCAAAATCAAGAGACAAAAGTTTGGCTAAGTAATGTGATAAAAGGGAGTGGATTAAGTTATTCAGAAAATGTACTATTAAACAGTTATGAAGATAAAGAAAAATCGAGAAGAGTATCATTTAAAATAATTCTAAATGATACTCTAAAATAGTTACGCTCTACTAAAATCAGATTCTCTAAAACTAAGACGAACCTTATCTTGTTTTAGTTTTTTATAAAGTTTAAATTTTGCTTTTTCTAGCTCTTCATCATCACAAGAGAAAGATTTTTTAATCTCATCATCCCCAACTTCTGAACAATCCATAGCAAAAAGTTTCAACTCTTTTTTTGTAAGTTTTGATTTTAAAACTCCATATAACTCTTTATCACCACCAATTAAATCTAATACCTCTAAAGTACAAAAATCAGCTATTTTTTCTCTAAAGCTATTGTCCTCGTGGTATTGTCTCCAAACAGAATTTTCTAACATATTCTTTCCTTATATCTTTTCTAAGATTTTTGTTAAATCTTTTTCATTAATTATAATATTTGCTTCTTTTTGAAGAATCTCTCTTGCACAAAAAGCCACTCTAGTTCCAGCATGTGCAAACATACTTAAATCATTTGCACCATCACCACACACAAGAGTTTCCTCTTCACTAACACCGAGAATATCTTGAAGTCTAGTCAGCATATCACCCTTAGAGAAGTTGAACATCATATCACCACCTACAAGACCTGTAAGTTTTCCATCTTTATGGTGTAAGGCATTTGAAAAATCTGCATCATAGCCTAAAATGTCTTTTGCATAAGATGTAGCTGTTCTAAAACCACCAGAAAAACATACTACTGTCATACCTCTTTTTTTAAGCTCTGCAATAGTCTCAATAGCCCCCGGCATATATGGAAGATTTTGAGAGATTTTCTCAACAACAGAAAAATCAAGACCCTCTAAAAGTTTCACTCTACTTTGAAGTGATTCAAAAAAATCTAGTCTTCCACTCATCGCTTCTTCTGTGATCTGTGCAACCTCTTTACCAATTCCTAGTTCATCGGCAAAAAAATCTATCGTTTCACCATCCATCAATGTAGAATCAAAATCAAATACTGCTAATTTCAACATATAAAATACTCACTTTAGTTATAATGCCGCAATTATAGCGAATTAGGATTTTTTTTGTTTGACACACTTATAGATAAGCTACAAAATGGCACATATATTACACTAGAAACTACACCAGGACACTCTCCTCAATTTTCTCCTACTATTGATAAAATAGAAGAGTTAGGTTTAGCTGACTTGATTGATGGATTCTCAACTACAGATAATCCACTTGCAAAACTAAAATACAACTCTCTTTTTGCTGCGAAGATGCTTCAAGATAGATTTAACAAACCAGTTATAGCAACAATGAGTATGAGAGATAGAAATAAAATTGCTTTACAATCTGACCTACTTGGTGCAAATGAGGTAGATGTAAGAGCGATACTTGCCCTAACTGGTGACCCAGCTACAATCTCTGACCAGCCCCATGCCAAAGGTGTATTTGAAGCTGATTCTACACTTCTACTTGAGATTATCTCTAGCTTTAACTCTGGGATGAGTTATGCAGGTAAACCATTCGCACAAAAACCTCAAGAGATTTACCCTTTTGCAGTTGTAAATTCCTTTGCTAAGAATCCAAAAACTTTACAAAAAAAGATGCAAAAGAAAATCAAATATGGAGCAAAAGGAATCATAACACAACCTGTATATGATTTAGAAAATGCTAAACAACTTTTAGAGTTAAAAGAGAATGCTCTCAAAGAGTGTTGTAGTGAAAATAAAAATGCAGAACTTATCTTAGGAGTATTTCCTATAACAAAACTTCGTACTGCTCAATTTTTATCTGCCCATGTACCGGGGATAAATGTTCCTGATTATTGGATAGAGCGTCTTCGAATTGCAAATGAAAAGGGGGCTGAGGAGGAGTACAAAGTTGGTTTTGAACTGAGTAAAAATCTTTTTGATTCTCTCAAAGAGTACCACCCAAAGATTCACCTCATGACTGCTAATCAGTTTCAAATTGCTAAAGATATATTGGTATAAAGTTTCAAACTAAGTAGAAGCTAG
>JAYEKJ010000236.1:0-4812 GCA_034660975.1 Campylobacterota bacterium | reverse complement strand
CTTGCTATCACACTATCATTTTTTGTGTTAGCTAAATAAGCATAAGCCGGTTGGGCATTGTGAAATATATCCTCTTTGTACGGGCTTATATCATCAGTAGAATCTTTATCTTTCTCCCCATCTTTTGCCTGTTTGTTGGAGATAAGATATTTTTCATATTTATCAAAATGTTTTAAAAAACTCTCTATCTCTTGTTTAAATAAAGATTTATCAATTATTTTACTTACATTTTTACAAAATGATTTATAAGTTGGTGCTTTTATATCGCACTTAAACAACTCTATCACACCAAAACTTGAGTGTAGAATCGCACTTTGGATTAAGCCATATTTATTTGTATGAATATCCAATCCTAAACTCTCTGGCATGATAGAGGGCAGATAATTTATAAAAAAATCACTATAACTTTTCCCCTTAGAAAATTTCTTTACAAACCTAGAAGCTGAAGTGGAAACATCGTTTTTCTTTGTCTTAAAAAAATCAAGTACCATTGACTTTGGAAGTTTAGATGTTATATCTTCCTTCTCTTCGTGGTTTATCTCATCCTCTATATCTTTTTTAAACTCTTCAAAGTTTTGTATGTTAAACTCTTGATAAGTGTAGAAAAATGAGCTTGCCATATCTTTGAGTATAGTTTTATCGCGAGTCCCTTTAGGTCGCTTTACATATCTCTTATAAACATCAAAATACTCAAGAACCATTTTCTTTTTGATAAAAACTTCCACCTTAGAATCAATCTTTTTATTTTGTATAGATTTATCAAATGTTTTTCTTGTAACAGATATATAGTTATCATCCCCAGTGAGATAAGTCCATGCTTTTTTATCAAAATCATCTATATAAAGTCTTGCTAACTCTATCGCTGAGGCTCTTCTTCTGACAAACACTAAAGCTTTTTGTTCATCATTGAAGATGTGATTTAAAACATCATTATACTTTTGATTTGATGGTGATTGATTGTTATAAGTCTTTTTAAATTTCCTAACAACACTATCAAAAACTTTTGTTGTATTTGGATTCTCAGCCTCCTCTTTGTTCTGAGTATTGAACTCATCATCAAAGCTTGTTCCCTCTAGTAAATCAAGCATATTTTTACTTTTTGAGTAGTTTATATCACCCAAAGAGTGGATAATCTTTTTTTGCAACATCGCAAAAAATAGTTCATTTTTAAAATCATTATTTTTACTATCAAGATTTACAGCCAACTCTTTTTCAACTCTATAATGGTACTTGTTGTAATCCTTATTCATAACTCTGAGTCTTCTAATCATAAGTTTTTCCATGATAGAATCAGCATCATTTTTAATCTTATATCTTCTAAATATATTTTTACTAAATAGATTTACAATGTTTACAATATCACTTTTTTTAGAATGAAGTGGTGTTGCACTCATTAGTAAAATCTTGACACCTAAGTGGCTAAATATTTTATGTGCATTGGTCGTTCTTTTGTTTATATGGTGGTTTAAACTAAAGTTTCTAAACTTATGTGCCTCATCAACAATCACTAAGTCAAACTTTTTCAAGTCTTTCTCACATCTATCGATGTCAATATTTATTTGAAAAGAGGTTGTTTTTGCAAAAACAAGTTTTGTTTCTTTTGAATTACCTTTAAAAAATCCCTTTGACATATTAGATAGCTCTATAATCTCCTCTTTTTTTGGAAGAGATTCTCTATATTTTTCTATAACATGATGCTCTTTAAATTGTGGATACTCCTCATTTTTCCATTGTCTTAAAACTTCATAACGAGGGGTGATTATAAGCACTTTAGAATCTGGTTTATCTATGAAAAGTTTTGTTACAACACTAAGAGCTTGGTAAGTTTTTCCCATCCCAACCTCATCAGCTAAGATCGCTAATGAGTAATTTTTTAAGCGATTATAGATTCCAGCACTACCCTCAGCTTGATAAGAGTACATATCTTTTTTATTTTCATCATACTCCCAACTATTATTTTCCTCAATGTTAAAGTTTACAAATTTTAGTATATCTTGTGGAGTGATTGCATTTAAACTCATCTCATAGCCTTTATAAATAACTTATCTTTTTCTGAGAGTTTAATATCTATCTCATCTATCTTTTGTAGTTTCATCCCATCCACTTTGGCTCTATTTACCTTAGTTACTAAACTGTTATACTCTAAAATAGTAAGATGGATAAACAGGTTCTCTTTATCTCTATACTGCTCTATCACATTTTTCACAACAGCTAAAGAGGAGGCAGATGAGTAACAAAATCTCTCTAGTTTATCGCTGTTATCTTTAATCTCTTCAAACCTTTTATCTAAGTTTAAAAAACCACTAAACATACTAAAATAATTTATACTCGTTTGTTTATTTTTTCGTTTATAAAGAATCTCATCATCTCTATCTATATCTATCTTTTTGTTCTCTAAATGTTTAGCCTCAGTAGGATTCTTCTCATCTAAAAAAGATAAAAATATATCATCAAGTGTCTCAGCACTTTGGGAAAATCTTGTTTTTTGAGTAGCGTTTATCTCTATAATTATTCCTCGAAAGAGTAACTTTTCATCATCATAAATCTCAAATATTTTATTTTTAACTAATGCTCTAAAAATCACCACTTTTTTAGAACTCGATAGATTCTCAAACTCTTTATAGCTAAGATATACCCCATTAAATGATGGAAGATTTATATATATCTTTCTCATATTGATATTTTCACTTATAGCTGATAGTTCTAAGCTATAATCTTTATAGTTTGCTTTAAGTTTGAAAAGTACTGAGAAACTATCAGAACTCTCCTCCTCATCTTCTATGGATTCATCTTTTTTTGTTATCTCTGGTTTTTGAATGATTATAGAATCATCAAGAGAAAAATCATCTTTATTGAGGTATGTCCCAACTATGGAAGCCTCAAAATTTTTACCATATAAAGCTGGTTGGGTACAGTTATGTGAGCCTATCGCATACTTTGAATCACTTATCCATATTTTAGAGTGGTTTGTTGAAGATTCATTCTCTGCTGAGATCTCCTCTTTGTCAAAAAGATAAAACTTTATCCGTTTATCACTAGGGAGTTTTTTTAATCTTATCTTCTTGTTTTCTATCAAATCGGGGATGATATTTATAGATTTCAGTGTTTTAAACTCATCTTTTTTAAAAAGGGAATCTAAATCTTGGGAAAAATATGGGGAGTATATCTGTAAAGATTCTTTTATACAAAGATGCTCTAAAAGTGTAGAAGTTTTGTTTTTAAAACTATATATAAAATCTAGTTTATTACCAAAACTTGGTTTTATACTTGTTTGTCTTTTTATATCAATACCGGCCAACTCAAAAACCTCATCAAAAAAGTCAAGTACCTGATTTTCAAGATTTTTATCTTCTAGTTTAATGATTTGAAATGCTTCTATATTTCTTCCCCAACCACTATAAGTAAGGTTTCCTGAACCCACTATAAGGTAAGTTGCTTTTGTCCCTTTAAGATATATCACTTTAGGGTGAAAAACTCCCCCTTTTACCAAAATAGGATAGGTTTGAATCAGAGTTTTTTTCTCCAATGATGCCAACATATTTGCATCATAAAAAAACTTTATATCAGCCTTACCTCTTTGCATAAGCCCTATGTTTAAATCCTCTAAACTAAACTTATTATCAGGGATAGAATCTCTTAAAAGAGGAGCTAGTATATACTTTTCCACAAAAGATATATCTATGTTAAAAGTTGTAAAATAAGCTTTTTCTAAGTTTCCAATACTTTTTTTTGAGAGAATATTTTTATACTTTTGATATAGCTTCATTGTTGAATCCCTTTTTAATATTTACAACACTCCAAATATAATAATCATGAATCCATGAAATATCATCTAGCTCAAACTTTAGTTTTTCCTCTATATCATCTTTATTCTCTCTAGTTTTAACACGAACTTGTAAAATATCATCTTTATCTATATATAACCACGGCTCATGCCCCCTCTCTTTCATAATCTCACTATGGTAGGAGATTAAGGATTCAACACTTTGAACACTTCGTAATTTTTCCAACCTATCTTTTGTCCCACAACTCTCTTTAATCTGTGTAATCTCATCATAAAATTCTATCTTATCCTCTAGCTTTTTAAAAGAGGGAAGTTTTGTTAATTTATTGATTTTTTGCCCATCACTTAGAAGTAAAAACTTAAACAAAGCATCGATATAACTTAGTTTTGGTTCTAACTCTAGTATAGTTTGTAGTTTTAAAGAATCAAAATCATTTTTCGCATCAGTAAAAACTTCACTCCAATTGTTCTGCTCATTTATACTAACATGGTTAAAAACAGCTTTTGCTTCAGAAGAATCAAAACCTAAATTTTCCAACCAAAATGTTTGTGTATGTTTAAGAAGGGATTCCTCATCTGCAAAAACTTTTGTATAGTTTGAGATGAGTGTATCACTCAAAGTTTTATCTCTGTTTTTAAAAAACTCCATAATACTCAGATAGAGTTTATTAAGATTGGTATCACTTTGGATTAGGATTTTCACATCATCATACAAATCATTTTCAAAATACTCAGAATAATCAGAACTAAAAAATCCCATGTTTACAAATGAACCCTTGTATCTGCCATTTACCCCTAGTGTTTTTTGTCTTTTTAAAAGCTCTAATTTTTCTAAAGAATCATGAAAATCAAGGTTTATATCTGTTTTATCCCATTTTGTTATAGCCTTTGAGGTACCTAAAAGACCAACCTTAGCTTCACCCCAACTCTCTTCACCCTCTTCACTTTTATACCAACTCCATATAAGCATATTTTCTAGTAAAACAAGTAGTTTCTCGATTGCTACTCTTTTATCTTTTTCAAACAGA
>JAYEKJ010000235.1:0-20623 GCA_034660975.1 Campylobacterota bacterium | reverse complement strand
TTATGATAGTTTAAAAATCAATAAAGAAAACTACACTAAATCTACTGAAAATGTAGCATAGAGTAACAGGTTCTTATGGGAATTAGATTTTTGAAATTGTTGTCTTGACTATTTGGGGTAGTATAATTAATAAAATTATATAAATTTAAAGAAGCATTAAAAGTTTTGGAGAGGTAGTTATGCAAGAGAATAAAAAAACAATTTTAGTTGTAGATGATACTGAAACAAATATAGATATTTTACTTGAATTGCTAAGTGATAGATATGATATATTAGTTGCTCTTGATGGAGAGAGTGCTTTAGAGATAGTTCAAGTTGATAAAGTTGATTTGATATTACTAGATATTATGATGCCTGAGATGGATGGGTATGAGGTTTGTACAATTTAAAAAAACAGTCTAGATACAAAAGATATTCCAATTATTTTTATCACTGCAAAAACTGATGAAGATTCTATAGAGAGAGCTTATGAAGTTGGTGGGATTGATTATGTTACAAAACCATTTAAACCTCGTGAACTTTTAGCTCGTGTTAAAACACAGTTAAAATTAAATGAGCTTATATACCATTTAGAGTTTATAGCCTCTTATGATGAGATGACAGGTATATATAACCGAAGAAAGTTCTTTTCTCTTGCAACACAAGTACTTGATGATTCAAAAGAGAGCTTATATGTAGTGATAATAGATATAGATAAGTTAAAGAAAATTAATGATACTTATGGACACCATGCTGGTGATGAAGTTATAAAAATTGTAGCAAAAACAATAAATGAAAAAATTTCAAATGATGAGATATTTGGAAGAGTTGGTGGTGAAGAGTTTGCACTTATTTGTAGAGCAAATTCTAAAGAAGATATTATTAATTCCATAGAAGCTATAAGAGAAGATATATCTCAACTAGAGGTGGTATTAGATGGTAATATTATGAAATTTACTATTAGTGGGGGGGATAACTAAGGTTGAAGAGGATAATTGTATAGATACAGCTTTAAAAGAGGCTGATATAGCTCTTTGTGAAGCAAAGGGTAGCGGTAGAAATAGAGTTATCTTTAGGTAAACTTGAATCAAAAAAGAGAAGATTATGTTAATTTCTCTCTTTTTGAGATAAGTGCTTTAACTAGAGAATCTCTCATAGATAAGTATGATTCTTTATTTTGAACTATTATCTGCTTTGCTCTTTGGAGTTGTCTTTTGAGTAGATCTATATCTTTTTGTAATTCAGTATATTGTTTAATGATACCAGCTCCTATTACTTTAGTAGATAACTCTTGTTTCTCTTCCCTTAAATTGGAAAGTTCATTTTTGATGTTTTCTATATCTTTTTTTAATATTTTTTTCTTCTCTACATCTTTTTCTAGTGCTAATACATCTAAATGTTTATCTAACTCCCTCTTTATAACCTCTATCTCATTTTCAATTTCGCCTCTTGATTTTATGAAATTAGCTTGATACTCAATAGGTGAAAGAGCGTCAATATAAAGTTCACTAATAACAGTTTTACCCTCAGTTATCTTTTTTTCAAGCGTTATGATAGATTTGGTGGTTTTAGAATAAATTTTGGCAATAGAAAGCATAGAAACAACACTCCATCTTAACCCATCTTCTGTTTTAATAGTTGGTACTTGGTACTTATGACCATCAGTTACAATAACTCCTGCAGAATAGTATTCTAGAAATTTAATCATTGAACTGCTTCCAATTGAAATTTTCTCTAGCATAATATCTGCTATATATTCAAACACCTCATTAAAATGGATTCTAAATATATAACCTGCAAAACCGGTAAAAAAACCATCACTATTATCATACATAGAGACCAAATGTTCAAATGTAATATTTTGTATATATCCAAATACATTTTTTTCATATACACTATTTGTAATCCCTTGTTGATTAAAATATATCTCTATAAACTCTTGTGCAATTGCAGGAAAAAAGTTTTTATGTGCTTCATTTTCAAAAAATTCATCATGAAAAGATTCTAAATCTTCTTCATCAATACCGTTATATCTCTGAGCTATTGTCCCTTTGTCTTTTTCATCTATAACTTTTTTTGTATCTTCAGCAAATAATTTTATAAATATATTACCTTTTTTAAATAATACTAAATCAGTGCTACATAGATTAAAAACTTTTCTTATAATAAGTTTTACCGATTCTTTTAAATCTACTTTTTCATCTTTTATACTCTTAGTAAAAGTGATAATTTTATCTGCCAACTCTTTAGATATTAAAACTTGGTTCTCTTTCCCTTTATAATCATGTTCTATTAAGTTATCATTTGAATTTACTACATCCATAATATAATCAAGTTGTTCATTAGTTAGCATTTGATAACTCCTTTATATTTCGAATCTCTTTAACTTCTAAGAAGTAAGTATGCCCTAGATAAATCACATAAAAAACAGCACCAAAAAAGATAGCAAAAGGGATAAGTGAAATGAGATATAGTCCTACTGTTTTTACCCTAATTTTATTTTTAGAAAAATATTTTATTTGTTTATTCTCCTCTGAGCTACAAATGTTTGATGATATATCGTAAGTTAACATTTTATGGAAAAAGTAGTATAAAGGTAGATTTAATGCTATTATATTGACTATCGGGACAGCATATAGTGGGATTAAGATAAAAAATAGTAGTATCATTACAAATGCCCACTTTAGCATATTAAATATCCCTGCAATCAAGTTTGAATAACCAATAAGCTCTATATCTTGATAATGTTTTTTTTGCAACTCTTTAAGAACCATAGGGGTTAAAAAACCGATAACAATAATAGCTATAAAAATAGAAAAATATAAAACAAAAAAACCACCAATGGCAAATACTAAAAATGTGGCTATATATGATGTGATAGTATAACTCATTAAAAATTGTATAATTGCCATCCCCTCTAATTGGGCAGAAAAGCTATCAGTATGTGGTACACCATTTTGTACTGTTGTCTCAGTTGTTTGAACATCTAATGAGCCTAGTTGTTCAAGACCAACCCCTGCAATATAGAAAAAAATAATATACATAACAATAATTGAAATAATAAAAGGTAATAGAGAATATTTAAGCATCTTAGTTGTAAAAAAATCTTTTATACTAATAAAAAAAATATCTTTTTCATTTATTATTTTATTTTGCATAGTTTTAGCTCTCTCCTAATGGTTCTGGTTTAGCAAAATAATAACCTTGAGAGAAATCAACACCTAAATCTTTGATGATATTAAAAATAGTTTCATTCTCTACATACTCTGCTACTGTTTGTATCTTTTGTTCTTTTGCAAAAGATACAATTGTTTTAACAACCGATAGTGAATAGTTATCTGTGGCAATGTTTTTTATCAGACAAGCATCTATTTTTAAAATATTTGGTTGATAATCCAATAATCTCTCAAAGTTTGAATACCCTGCACCAAAATCATCAATAGCTATCTTAACACCTAGCTCTTTTACATCGCTAATGAAGTTTGTTATAGTGTTAAAATCTTTTACACTCTCATCTTCAAGTAGTTCAAACACAACCCTATGAGTAGATTCTTTATGCTCCTCTAGTAGTTCAAAAATCTTATCTCTTGTAGATTTCTGCTCTATATCTAAAGCTGATAAGTTCATAGATATATCTGCATCAGTTAGTTTTAAAACATTAAAAGAGTTTTGTAAAACAATATTTGTTATTTGAGAATAATATCTCCCTTTTTTTGATATCTCTAAAAAGAAGTAGGGTGATACTATTTTATTCTCTTCATCAACTAAACGAACTAATGATTCATATTTTGCTACCTTTTGTGTTTTGTTATCTACAATCGCTTGAAAATATGAGATTATTTTATCATCAAGTATTGCTTGTTTCACCATAGATATAGCTTTGAGATTTCTTTCTGCTTTATCATATTCAATCTTTGCAAAATTATTTGAGACTATAAATTTTTGTTTTGATTTTAACAGGTCTCGAATACCTAATTTAGCACTTGTTAAAATATTTTCATCTTCATAAGCTAGACTAATCAGAAGCGACATATCATAATGTATATCACCAACATCGATAGTTGAGTTCTCGATAGCATCTTGAAAAGTTTTGATTGTTGATATAAATCGATCTTTATTATCTTGGTCAATTATATTCTCTCTACTCATAGCAAACTCACCATTACCTAATTGGTAAACTTTATCAAATTTACACTGAGGAGGGATGTTTTGTTGCAGGTAGATAGAAACTTCATCTTGAATTTTTTCAACAATTTTATTGCTATAAAACTCATCAATAGTATCAAAATCTTCAAGTTTAAAATAGATAAGAAGAGGTTTTTTTGTATTTCTTAGGGCCTCAAGAAGTTGTATCTTTGGATTCATAATTTGGGTTACATCATATCTTAAAGCAATATACTCAATAATCTCCCCATGTGAATCTAAGATAGGTTTGATAGTTGTTTTTAAGTAATAAACTTTGCCATTTTTAGAGACAAATTTTAGTACACCATCCCAAATTTTTTTATCTATCTCTATTGTTTGCCATATCTCATTATTTGTTGTTGCAGATTGCTGATAGTTTAAAATTGAGTGATAATCATTTCCTACTAACTCATCATTGGAATATTCTGAAATTTCACAAAAAATATCATTAGCATATGTGATTATATGGTTTTTATCTAAAATTGTAACGATAGCACTTTTATCAGTTATCTCTTTATATTGAGTTAATAGTTGTTGACTTTTTTTAACCTCATATTGTAATTTTAATTTTGTAGTCACCTTACCTAAAACTGATAAAAATTGTTCCAAATTTATTGGTTTTAAAAGATAACCCTCTACACCTAGTTTAATACTATCTATAAAATAACCAGATTCATTATAAGCAGAAAGAACTAGTATCGGTATATCTGCATTAAGTTCTCTTACTTTTTCAACCATATCTAAGCCGTTCATTTTTGGCATATTAACATCTGTCATAATTAAATCAATATCATTATTGTTAAATTTCTCAAAACCATCTTTACCATCTACCGCGACAATGATATTATCAAAAAGTTCCTCTAAAATCATTATTGTTGCATCTCTAGTGTTTTCATTATCTTCAACATATAGTAGTTTTAAATTTTGTGTATATTTTATAATCTCTTTAATATTACGCATCTTCACCCTTTAGTACGATTTGAAAAGCAGCACCCTCTTTAGTATTGAAAATTTTAAGAGTACCTCCACAATGCTCCTCTATAATTGTTTTTGACATATAGAGTCCAAGGCCAGTTCCATCTTTTTTTGTTTTTGTTGAAAAGTATGGATCGAAAATTTTATCAATTATATCACTAGGAATCCCACCAGCATTATCTTTTATAGTTAAGATTCCCTCTTGTGATATTATAGTTATAGTAGGATTTTCTATTTTTCTCTCAAGTAATGCATCCTCTGCATTTTTAATTAAATTGAGTATAACTTGTTTAATCTCATTTGGATAAGAGTAAAATGTATAGTTACACTCTAACTTTTTTACAATTGTGATGTTTTTATTGATTATTGATGTTTCTATAATACTTAAAACACTAGTGATCATCTCATCATAGGAGGTGCCTTTTTTCTCTTTATTTGGTTTAAAAAAGTCTCTGAAATCATCAATAGTAGAACTTAAATGTTGAGAGTATTGGGAGATTTTATTAGAGAGTTCAATTGCAGTTTCATTATCAAGGTTATCAAGTGTTGCTTTAAGATTTATGGTGATACTTGTTGAACTAATGGCTGATAAAGGTTGTCTCCACTGATGGGCTATCATACTTATCATCTCACCCATTTGAGCTAGTTTTGATTGTTGTAACATCTGTTGATTTTGTAGCTCATTTTTTTTGATCGCTTCTTTAATTTTATTTTCTAGAGAATCGTTTAGTTTATCAAGTTTAGTTCTCTCTTGTAGTAACATATTATTAGATTCTTTTAGTTTGTAGTATGCTGTTTTTTTATCATGCTCTCGTTTAGAATCTATATAAGAAAACCATAAAATAAAAATGAATACAATTATAAAAAATATAATGATAAGGATAAATATATTTTTTAATGCTTCAAGCTCTAACTTGATTGTATCTTGCTCCACAAATGTAAAGTTAATAACAATTAAAGCTCTTACCTCTTCATCAATAACTATCGGTTTCACATACACTGCACCAACATCACTATCTTCTAAATAGAGATGCTTTTTATTTTTATAAACAGAGAGTAGATTACCTTTATCAAATTTTTTGTAGATTTTAATAAGTTCATCTTTTTCTTGGGTGTTTTTAACACTATCAGCTATGATGCTAAAAGTATCCATAGTGTTTTTATCTTTAGCTAATATATATAGATACTTATATTTTGTTGTAACAAATAATTTTAAGTCAGATTCTATATATTCTCTGAGAATATCATCATTTTTAATAGAATCTACTAAATTTTTATCGATAACTCTTAGAATATCATCATTAAGATTATTTGCTAAACTTTTTACATATTTTAGATTTGCTTCTGTATTTAGACTATAAATTTTATCTTTGGCATTTTCAAATTTATTATAAAGGATAGTTGATACTAAAAGTAAGCCAATTGCTAATAGATTAAATAGATAAGAAGCTTTGATAGAAGGTCTTTTATACTGCATAGATTTTCCTTAAAATTTCATAGATGCTTTTAGATAATAGTAAGCACCACTATACCCAAATGGTGAATATCTTGAATATTGTTTTATCCCATCTGTTCCATATAAATCACCACTTAATCCACCCCATCTGTTTGGCATAGTATCAAATATATTTATTCCACCCATAGCAACTTGAAACTCTCTTGTAAAATTATAAGCAATATTTAAGTCTGTTGTCCAAGCAGAATTAAATTTATAAAGTTGATTGTTCATCATCTGTGAATATGACCCATATCTACTTATATTTAGTGTAGTTTTTAATTTTTGATATTCATATTGTGTCAAAATTTTGATGGAATCTCTTGGTTGCCCACTTTCATACATGATTGTGGTTGCTTTATTACTAGATCCCATTGATATATCATTTTCTTTTTTGACACTATTTTTATTGTAGTTATACCAAACTCTAAAGTCTAGGTTAGAACTCTTAGAGAGTAGATAGAGATAGTCTAATTTTATATCAACACCTTGAGTTGACATTCTTGCACCGTTGTGAAAAAATCTAGCAGCGGATACATTATATTTGTTAAACATATCTTTTTGTTCTTGAGTTTGAGCAGATAATTCTGGTGTGAGTATTATTTTGTCGTTTACATCTATATAAAAATAATCAATTGTAAGTGAACTGTTTTTATTTGCTTTGAAAACTGTTCCAATTGTAAAATGTTTTGATCTTTCAGAAACTAGCTCTTTGGCACCTAGTGATTTAGATATCTCATGTTGATTTCTAAAAGTTCCTTGTGTAGTAAGAACACCCATAGAGTTTACAAATGACGATGTTTGCGAATAAAATGATTGAGCCAACGATGGAGCTCTAAAGCCTGTACTTCCCGATGTACGAAACATGAGTTTAGGTGTTATTTTATAAGAGAGTGCTATTTTTCCATTTGTACTCTCACCAAAATCTGAATACTCTTCATATCTCAAAGCTACCTCAAACATAAAGTTTTTACTAAAATCATAGATACTATCAACATAAACTGCATAGTTGTATCTATCTTCGTTAACCTTATTATCAGGGTGATAACCAGCAAAACCTTCTGAAGCTGTCCCAGCATAAGATTCTTCATCACCAGCTTCTATTTTATATTTTTCATATCTAAACTCTAATCCACCTGCAACTTTAAATCTATCATCACTTTTTCTAAAGTCCAGCGTAGTGGTGTTTTGTGAAAAATTTAGATTACCATTATCAAAAGATGTTGGTGAATCAGCACCTAGGGAATAGTTCATACTATTTTCTAATAAATAGTGGAAATTATTTGAACCATAACTATTACTTAAATCCCAAGTTATAGAATCTTTGAGTTCACCTTTTATCCCAATGATTCCAAAATAGTCTAATACACGGGCTTTTAGTTTTGGTAGAAAACCATCTGAATAAATAGCTTGTGAATCTATGCTGTAAGGTCTAAAGAAAGTACCCGCTTCACTATCTCGATAATTAAGGGAGAATCGTGAATATATATTTATATTATTCTCTTGAGGAATTTCAGTATATAATAAAGCTTTATAATCTTTAGAATCTGGAACTCCAACATCTGTAGTGATTTTAGGAGTATCTAACCTATTGTCTATACCTGCTCTTTGAGTTTGTTTTTGCTCTTTAAAATCAAGAGTAAAATTTATAAAACCATCATATTGAAGTGGAGTACTGATAAACAAGTTAGTTTGAAGTTGTTCCCCATCACCAACTTTTCTCGCACCAGCGTGAACATTGAAACTGTTTGAGTGAGCAAATCCTTTTAATATAATATTTATCACACCGGCAATAGCATCTGAACCATATTGGGCAGCAGCACCATCTCTGAGAATCTCAACTTTTTCAATAGATGCCAAAGGGATTGTATTTAAATCTACATGACTAGAACCACGACCAATAGTACCATTTACATGGAGTAGGGCGGATGTGTGTAACCTTTTACCATTTATGAGAACTAAAATTTGATCAGGGTTCATCCCTCTAAGAGTAAATGCTTTAGTATGATCACTACCATCAGCGATTGATGTCTCTGGGGCATTAACACCTGCTACGAAATATCTAAGAACATCAGTGAGAGATGTTAATCCAGAATCTTCTATTTGTTGAGCTGTTATCATATCAACAGGTGTATTAGATGTAAGATAATCCCTAGCTCCATCTCGTGAACCAATATCTGCTTTTAATTCACTTTTCATTGATAAAATATCTTCTATATCTTCATCGAATAAGTTTTCATTTGCAGATAAAGAAGATATTAAAAAAATAGAGCTAAAAATAATTTTTTTTATGTTTAAATATATCACTGTTTTTTACCTTTAACTACATCCGCTATCCGTAATAGAGTAGATTCCATTTTTAGGTTTTGTTTTGTGGCACTCTGAGTATTTATTTTAATTTTTAATTTTTGAGATATGAAATATAGTTGTATAACACCACCTTTATGAGCAAAACCTCTAGTGTCACTTATAGTTAAAATATTTTTATTGATAGTTTTTTGAAGAATTTCGGTGAGTTCTAAAGTGTTTATTTTTGAAACATATAAAATATTAGTGGAGTTTAGCTCATCAATATTATCAATATAATTGATCTTAACAGGTTTATTTTTTATTTTTTTATTTTTATATATCTCATCAAAAAGATTGTTGCATCGGTTTTTATAAACAGTAATAATAAAATTATCTTTATCAATATCTTTAAAAGTTATATACTTAGCAACTTTACCAACGATAACCACTTTGAGTTTATCTTCTGATACATAAGCATTTAGAGATGTAAGTAGAATAAAGATGAATAAAATAATTTTAAACAATATATCTCCTGTTTTTATTGTTTATTATACACAAATACTCTTGTTAATATCTTTTGCAACCATATACCCACTAGACCAAGCCCATGCAAAGTTAAAACCACCTCTACGACCAAGCACATCTAAAACCTCTCCACAAAAATAAAGATTTTTTTGTTTTAGAGATTCCATTGTTTTATGATTTATCTCCGTTGTATCAACTCCACCACCACTCACCTCTGCATGTCTAAATCCATGAGTATCAGTAACTTCAAATTTCCAGTTTAACATCTGATTTGCAATTTTTTTAGAGAGTTTTGTGTTGAGTGTGTGAGCCAATAGATTATGTTCTATATTTAGCTCATCTAAAATAGTTTTTGCAATTTTAATAGTTGTGATTCCATGTAATAGATCTAATAAACTTATTGTAGGTAAATTTTGTGCTATTTTCATTATATGAGTGGATAATTTTTGTGCATTAAACTTAGGAAGTAAATTTATAACAATATCCACTGCTTGATAGTTAATTAATGATTCTGATGCTAATTGTGAAATGTCTAAAATAGCAAAACCTGACACTCCATAGTTTGTAAATAGTATATCACCTGAAGTGGTGGATACTGCTTTATTATTGATAAGTATAGTTACCTCACCATCAATCTTCACTCCACTCATCTTTGCAAAATTAGAACCCTCTAACTTTAGTTGAACTAGAGATGGATATGTTGGGATTATGTTGTGTCCACACTCTTTTGCAAACCTTTGTCCATCATCGTTTCCACCTAGATGAGATGCAGCTTCAGAACCAGTTGCTATAACTACTTTATCATAGCAGTTTATTAACTTTTTTATATCTGTTATTTTTGAATCTGTATGAAATTTTACACCTAGATTTTTTGCATAGTTGATAAAGAGAGAAGCCACACTTTTTGCTTCATCACTTAGTGGATAAACTTTACCATCATCCTTTGTCTCAAGGAGTAATCCGATTGAGAAACAAAACTTTTCAAATTGATAAAAATTAAAATTTTCCAAAGCATAATTTACAAAAGATGGATTTTGAGAGAAGTAATCATTTTGAGTTGTGGAGATATTTGTAATATTACATTTTCCATTTCCAGATACAAGTATTTTTTTTGCACATTTTGAATTTTGTTCAAAAATATTAACTTCACATTTAGAAGATTTAGCACACTCAATCGCACATAAAAGACCCGATGCACCTGCACCTATAATTGCTATTTTTATCATAAAAGTATTATATCTAAAAATTGGCGTTTAAATGTCGAACTCAGGTTTTAATCAAAATAAAATAAATTTTTGCTATCATAATAGATAAATTTTATTAAGTAGGTTTTTATGAGAACAAAAAATATTTATTATTGTTTGGATGATGATTTTAATGATTTTATAAAAGATAATTATTTTATAAATGAAGAGAATCTTTTAGTGCAGATTTTTAGTTCAGAATTGGATGAAAATATACTTAAAAAAGTTATAGATGATATCTTAAAGGTTCTTCCCCAAGCTAAAATTATTGGTGCTACCACTGATGGCGAAATTATAGAAAATAGGGTTACTACTGATAAGATAGTTATCAGTATTACAGCCTTTGAAAAAGCTACTTTAAGCATAGAAGTAGAAGATAATAATAATGATAGTTTTAGTTGTGGAAAAGAGTTAGCCAAAAAATTGGTTAAAGATGATACTAAAGCTTTATTTATATTTACTGATGGATTGCATACAAATGGTGAGATATTTTTAAATGGTGTACAATCTATATCTAAAGACATTGTGATAGCTGGTGGTATGGCTGGTGATGCTGGATTATTTAAAAATACCTATATCCTTAGTAATGATGGAGTTTTTAGTAGTGGTGCTGTTGGTGTAGCTATTCATAGTAAATCATTACATATTAAAACATCATATAGTTTTAATTGGCAAGAGATAGGTAAAATTTTAACCGTTACAAAAGCAGAAGATAACCGTGTTTATGAGATAGATGGTAAAACGGCAGTTGATATATATGCACAATATTTGGGTGAAGAGATAGCTCAATCATTACCAGCAATAGGGATAGAATTTCCATTAATTATAGATAGAGATGGTGTAAAAATAGCAAGAGCTGTTTTAGGTAAAGAGGATGATGGTTCGTTGATTTTTGCTGGAAACTTATCTGTTGGTGATAAGGTGAATTTTGGCTATGGAAATAGTGGAATGATACTCAGGGAATCTGTGAAAATGAAAGCTAAATATAAAAATATACCTATTGAATCTATCTTTGTGTATTCATGTATGGCAAGGCGTAGATTCTTAGAACAAGCGATATGTTTAGAACTTACACCATTGGCAAAACTAGCACCAACAAGTGGATTTTTTACTTATGGTGAATTTTTTAAAGAAAAAAAATGTGAACTTCTAAATCAAACAATGACAACTATTGCTATGAGTGAAGATACTTCTGTTTATGAGCATAATTTTGAAGATGAAACAGATAGTGCTAATTTGTTTGAGACAAGTTCTACTCATAAAGCCTTATCACATTTAATTCAAGAAACATCAAGAGAGCTTAAAGAAACAAATGATAACTTAGAAAAACTTGTAGAGAAAAAAACAAAAGCCTTACAAAAAAAAGTGGAGGAGCTTGAAAATGCTTCAAAAGTAAAATCAGAATTTTTAGCAGGGATGAGTCATGAGATTCGAACACCACTAAATGCGATTTTAGGATTTGTAGATATTTTAAAATCTGGTGAGAAGGATAAGGAGAGACAAAAAAGATTTACTATCATTAAAAACTCTGGAGCTTCACTTCTTACTATTATAAATGATATTTTAGACTTTTCAAAAATAGAGAGTGGTAAGATGATACTTGAGAGAAGAAAATTTGCTACTAAAAAACCTTTTAAAGAGGTCTCTCAACTTTTTTATGAAAAAGCAAAAGAGGATGGGATAGATTTAAAAATAACTTTTGATCCTAATTTACCTAGATTTTTTGTTGGGGATATTGTAAGGATAAAACAAGTAGCATCTAATTTTTTAAGTAATGCTATAAAATTCACACCTAAAGGTGGAAAGATTTTAATCTCACTAGAGTTTGATACATCAATAAATGAACTTAAATTTAGTGTAAAAGATAGTGGTATAGGGATTGATGAAAAAAATCTCAATAAAATTTTTGAATCGTTTACGCAAGAGGATAGTACAACAACTAGAAAATTTGGTGGAACAGGGCTTGGTCTTTCTATCTCAACTGCTCTTATAAACTCAATGGATGGTAAAATAACTGTTGATAGTGTATTGGATGAGGGGAGTACATTTAGTTTCCTTTTACCTATTTTAGAAGCAGAGAACTTAGGTGATTATAAAGAGATACCACTAGATAAAATTGATTTAAATATGCCCCTGAAAGGAAATGTTTTATTAGTTGAAGATAACAAAACAAATCAGATGCTTATGAAAATACTACTAGATGAACTAGAATTAGATGTAGAAATCGCAGAGAATGGTCTTGAAGCTGTTAAGATGTTTAAGGAAAATAGATATGATTTAATTTTGATGGATGAGAATATGCCAAAGATGAATGGTATTGAAGCTACTAAAATTATTTTAGATTTAGAGGAAGAGAGTGGAGTTGAACATACCCCAATTATTGCATTAACTGCAAATGCTTTAGCAACTGATAGAGCGAAATTTTTAGGTGCTGGTATGGATGAGTTTGTATCAAAACCTGTTGATCATGATAATTTTGTTCGAGTGTTACACTCATTTTTAGTAAAATAAATCAAAAAAGATAGTAACTAGGCACTCAAAGAGTTACTATCTTTGCACCAAATCCACCTAAATGTTGAGGTGCATCTTCAAACTTCTGAACTCTTGGATGAGCAATCAGAAAGTTTTTTACTGCAAAAGAGAGTTTTCCAGTACCGATTCCATGGTAGATAATTACTTCATCCCAACCATTTAGAAGAGCGTCACTTAAAAATTTATCTAAAACTTCACAAGCTTCATCTGCCCTCATCCCGTGGAGGTCACATTTAAGTCCAGATTTTTTCTCAACATTTACTTTTATGTTTGTAATCGCTTTTGGTTTTACAATTTGAGTATGTTTTAGATGTTTAGTCTTCACTCGAACTCTCATCCCCTCAACTTCGATAGTTGCCTCTTTTTTATCTCTCATAGAGATAATAACACCTTTTTGAGAGTGATACTTTACCTTGTCACCAAGCTTAAACTCAACATCTCTTTTTATCTCTTTGTCTTGAGGTGGAAGCTTTTTATTTGCTTTACTCATAGCACGATGGATAGATTGGGAATCTCCAGCTTTTGCAGCTGTTTTTGCCTCACCTATCGCTACTTCATAACTTCTTTTGAGTGCATATTTTTGCTCATCTAGCTCTTTGATGAGTTTTTCTCGTTGCTCTTTAATACCCAACTCTTTAACTCTCAACTCTTCAAGTTTCTCATCAACTTTTTTATGTTTTTGTTTAAGTTCTCTCTCTAGTTGGGAACCTCTCTCTATAAGAAGACTGAGCTTTTCAGAATTATCCCCATAAACAGATTTTGCCTCATTTACAATCTTGTTAGAGATTCCATATCTACTTGCAGTCTCAAAAGCATAACTTTTACCTATGATTCCTTGCATAAACTCATAGGTTGGTTTACGAGTTTCCTCATCATATGTGGCAGCCATAAGTTCAACATCATCTCTATCAGCCATTAAAGCAGCAAGACGCTTGTGATGGGTTGTAATAACCACCTTTTGACCACGGGTAATTAAATCATCTAGAATCACTTTAAAAAGTGCTGCTGCCTCATCACTATCTGTTCCCAACTCTATCTCATCGACACCAACAAGAGCTGATTTATGCTCAAAAATTCTAGAGAACTCTTGCATACGACCAGCAAAAGTTGAGATGTCATTTTTAACATTTTGAGGGTCATCTATGATAGAAAGAACTGATTTAAATGAACCTATATGAGATTTGTTTTCATCTAGTTTCATCGGGATAATATATTTTGCCATAAAAGCTGATGCTAGAATCGATTTTAAAAGCATTGTTTTACCACCAGCATTAACACCGGTAATCATAAGGATATTTTTAGAAAAATCTACACTTATTGGTTTTGCATGGTGCAAGGCAGGATGGATAAAATCTTTTAAAACTATCTTAGAATCATTTTTAGACTTTATTAGTTGTAGATTTTTGCTTTTTGCAAATAGAACTCTTGCTTGGTAATTATCAAATTTTGTAAACTCTTTATCTATGAAGTTTATAAATGCTTGAAGCTCCATAAGTTTAGACGAAAATTCTTTGGCATAAGTATAAAAAATAGCTTCACGCTCTTGCTCGATAAATCTGATTTTCTCTTTTGATTTTAGTATAGAATCTGGTGAAACATAAAAGAAACCACCAGTACTTCTACCGATAACGGCACCTTTTAAAACATGGTTAAATCCACCACGAACTAAAAGACACTCCTCATTATTTAAAAAGTGAACCTGAGTATCTACAAGATAACCAGCAAGTTTCGAGCTTGACATCATCCTTTTAAGTGAGCCACTCATATCATTTTTATGCTCTTTTATTCTTTGACTTAAATCAAAGAGATTCTCATCAAGATTCTCTTCAAATTTACCATCATTTGTAAAATATTTTTCAATCTCTGTAAATTTAACATCGATGATAAATTTATCCATCCATTCGCCAATTATTCCATCTAATTGACGGTTTTTGAAGTAGCGAAAATATCTAACAATCTTTACAATCTCAAAAATTTGCTCAAAATTTAAAACACCTCTTTTTTTAAGATGCCCCTTAATATGAAAAAAATCAGCTACTTTAGGTGGTGCTTTGAACTCAATAGTATCAAGTGCTTTTATATAGCGAAAATGAAGCCCTTGGTCACCCTCTATATAGAGTGAACTCTCACGGGAAAAAAAGCTTTTAAACTGCTCTATATGTTCATTGAGATCAAGTTGCTTTATTAGCAAATCTATTTTTGATGTTTTATCTGTTTTCATATACTAATATATATACCTATTCACAATCAGAAACACTAATCATCTGAGCATAATTAGGAGTGTTCTCTTTACCTATAAAAGTGTATGTTCCTACACTTAAAGTATAATCGGAGTTATTTACATCAACACCATTACAAACTACTGTTTTATTTTGGTTAAATTTTAAAACTACATTCATCATCTTATCTCTTTGAGAATATCCATAACTGTTAAAAGCGATAGCACTTAAAACGATAGTTAAAATTATAGCGGTGATAATGATTTTTTGCTCTTTAGTCACCTCTGTAAAATAGTGAAGAGCTAAAAAGAAAAGCCCTGTGATTACTAGTCCTGCTATATATGCCATTAGATTACTCCTCTAATTTGATAAGTTATATCACCAGCACCAAAGCTAATGATAAGATTTTTATCTAAAGTTTTTAACTCTTTATCGTCTTTTATAATAGTGATTATATTATTTTTTCTTTTGATTTTATCTGCCATTGTTAGATTATACTGTTTAAACTCTTTTTCAAACTCTATATCTCTATGTTTTTCACCAGCTTTCCATACAGGTAAGATAATTAACTCATCGCTACCATCAAAACATTTTACAAATGCTTCGAGATTATCTATAGTTCTTGAGTATTTATGTGGTTGCCATATAGCAATAATCTTATCGAAATTTTTAAGATGAGCATACTCTTTAACAGATTCAAAAGTTGCTTTTATCTCAGTTGGATGATGACCATAATCATCGATTATGACACAATCTTTTTCATTTCCAACAATATCAAATCTTTTTTTGATACCTTTAAAAGATAAAATATTTTCTCTTATAAGTTCTACATCCATAGATTCTTTTGCAGCTAAAATAGCTAAAGATGCATCAAGTGCTATATGTTTTCCAAATCCCCAAACCTCAAAAGAACCTAAATCTTTTAAAGTAAACCTTGTATATGGTTCATTTTTTATGAGTATAAACTCTATATCTTTTATATCTTTGCTTGGGTATAACCATTCTGCCTCAACATCATCTATAAGAGTTGATAAAAAATCATCTTCAGCGTTTAAAACTTTACAAGATGCAGAGTTTATAAATTTTTTATATGAATCATAAAATCTTTCATAGTTATAGTCATAGTATTCCATGTGTTCAGGTTCAGCGTTAATAACTATGGCACAGTAAGGGTTTGAGTTTAAAAAACTTCCATCACTCTCATCTGCTTCAAAAAGCATAGTGTTTGTAGAATCATCATAACGAACATTTGAACCAAAAGATTTCGCCTCAGCACCAATAATAGCTGAACCCTTCATTATAGATGTAAGTATCGCTGTTGTTGTACTTTTACCATGAGCTCCAGCAACTGAATAAACTTTTGAATCTTCTAAAATTTTTACAAGTGCTTCCCTTCTCGCTAAAACTTCGATTCCTTTGTTTTTTGCTTCAATTATTTCTGGATTATCTGGACGGATTATAGCTGAGTGTACTACTAAATCTTGGTCTGTTATAGCAAAAGAGGAGTGGGGAACAGTTACATCGATTCCCATGCTACAAAGTTTTTTGGTTATGATTGTGTCTGCTATATCTGAACCACTCACCTCATGACCCTTAAAGTGCATATATTGAGCAAGACCAGATATACCTATACCACCAATCCCAATAAAATGAATTTTCATAAACTATTTTCCACTGTTATTAGAACTATTTAGTAATTTTTGTGCTTCGTCTGTAAAACAACTTATATAAAATGTTCCAGCATTTTGAGTTGCATCTATATCTGCTATTTTTTCTAAAAAATCATCTAGAGTAAGTTTTTCAGCAGAGGCTATCCAGTGAAGTTTTAGTGCAGATGAAAATTTTTCATCATCACTTAGTCCACTTAAAACTTCAAATAAAGCAGAAGCATCAGTAATCTCTCCAGCACTATAATTTTCAATAGCATACTCATATAATGCTCTAAGGGTTGCAAAGTCTTGAACCTCATTCATATCCATTTTTCTATGATCTTCTAGTGTATTTGTGAGTTTTTCTAATGCCATATCAAGAATATTTGCATAAAAACCGTGAAGTGTTTCCTCATCGAAAATCTCATGTGCTTGTTGCTCTAAAACATACAAAGATGCAATATCTGATACTTTTTGAGCCTCTAATACTTTTGTTTTTAACTCTTCAACTTTACTCATGATAAACACTCCTTGATTCTATTTAGTGCGTCTTTTGTTTTTTCTTCATCTTCCACAAGTGCGATTCTGATAAACTCTTTTCCAGGGTTTTCACCCTTAGAATTTTCTCTTGCCAAATATTCACCAGGGAGAACCTTTACATTGTACTCTTTATAAAGTTTTTGTGTAAACTCGATTGCATTTTCAACTCTCATCCAGATATAAAAAGTTGCTTCTGGAATCTCAGTTCCTAAAATCTCTTTTGCTATCTCAAAATTCTTTTTATAAACTTTTCGTGAAACCTCTACATGCTCCTCATCACTCCAAGCGATCGCTGCAGCGTATTGAAGAGGAAGAGGTGAAGCACAACCTATGTAAGTTCTGTACTTCATATACTCTTTTAAAATCTTTTCATCACCTGCGATAAATCCAGAACGAAGCCCAGGAGCTGATGAGCGTTTAGATATGGAATTTATCACAAGAATATTTTTAAATGTAGTGTTTCCTGCATGGATAGATGCTTCAAGTAGTGATAGGATTGGTTTATCTGTATAAATCTCACTATAACACTCATCATTGAGCAAAACAAAATCATGTTTGAGTGCTAAAAACACCCATTCACTCAGCTCCTCTAAAGTAAGAACTGATGCAGTTGGATTGTTTGGAAAGTTTAAGATAACTAAGTCACATTGAGCTAATTCATCTTCATTAATAATGGGCTTAAAATTGTTTTTTTCATCTAAGTTTAAGTGTATGGTTTTTGACTTTGTTGCAATCGCTGCACCCTCATAAATCTGATAGAAAGGGTTTGTAAAAGCGATAGTTGGATTCTCTTTTTCAAAAAGTAAAAATTGTGGAAAGTTAAATAAAACCTCACGAGTTCCAAAGGTTGGTATGATTTGAGAATCACTAAGTTTAGTGTTAAATCTTTTTTCAAAAAAATCTCTTTGAGCCTCTCTTAAAATTGGTTCACCTGAAGTTTTTGGATATTTTTTTAGTAAAGCAGAATTATCACTCAACGCTTTTTGTATAAACTGAGGTGTCTCAAACTGAGGTTCACCAATTGTTAAAATAGATGGAGTGTAGTTTTTGTTTGGTATAATGTTTTGAAGTAGATTGTTTAGTTTTTCAAATGGATATGGTTCAAAGTTCATAGTTTTATGCCTTATATATAGTCGCGTAATTATATCCAAAATCTATTAGAGGTGGTTGAATGAAGATTTTTGTATCAGTGTTATTGATAATAATAGGGGTGTTTAGTTTAAATATATCTCTTGATAATAGTGCGATGGAACTTCATGATGAAGTGTTTGAGAGGGCTATGATAGCTTTTGGATTGGCAAAAGGTTTAAATGGTGTTATCTCTTTGATTCAAGGAACCCAACTCTCTTTTGCACCTGTGGGGATAGGGATAAACCTAAGTGTAGGTGAGATTTTAGATCCATTTAATGATATGGTTGAGAGATTCTCTTGGGTTATGTTAATGGCATCTATATCACTTGGAATCCAAAAACTTTTTTTGATTTTAAGTTCAAAGATTTTTTTACAAGTTGCTATATCTGTGAGTATAGTTTTTTCTCTAGTTTTTATCTGGATAAAAAAGGTTCAAAATAGCTCCTTACTTGCAATTTCACTAAAGTTACTAGTTCTACTTTTATTGTTAAGATTTGGTGCAATAGTATTTCTCTATTCATCAGAACTCCTTTACACCTCAATTCTTCAAGCACAATATAATGATTCTAGTAAAGTTGTAGAGTTAACAAAAGAGAAACTACAAACTATCCAAAATGAGAGTAGGGATATAGTTACGACAAAAGAGAGTGCAGGGATATTTGAGAAGTTTAAAACAAAATCAAATAATTTTGTAAACAGTTTAAATATACTAGATAAACTAAAATCTTTAGAGCAAAATATAGAGGAAGCCTCACGAAAAATAATCAATCTAATCACAATTTTTCTAGTACAAACTATACTGATGCCACTTCTTTACCTTTGGTTACTTCTCTCTAGTATAAAGTTTTTGTTTAGAGTGAAGTTTGATGGTGAGAGGGTGTTGGTTTTTTCCAAATTGTCAATCACAGAGCTTTTATAAATGGGGAGTAAGAGCTAATATACAACGTTACCGTTGCAATAGCTGTCATAAAACATTCAACTCATTAACCAATACACCACTTGCACGGCTACGACATAAAGAGGTGTGGCTTGATTACGCTAAAGATATTATTGACAAATGTGTATCTGATTAGATACAATACCTATATGTATATAATTAAACAAACTGAAATATTCTCTAAATGGCTACTCAAGCTAAAAGATACAAAAGCTAAAGTAGCTATTTTAAGGAGAATCCAAAGAGTACAAGAGGGAAATTTTGGGGATTATAAATCAATCTCTTCAGAAATAAGTGAACTTAGAGTTACTACTGGACCAGGCTATAGAGTTTATTACACCAAACAAAATGAAGAAATAGTATTTCTTCTTATTGCTGGAGATAAATCTACTCAAGTTGAGGATATTTTAAAAGCTAAAAAAATAGCAAAGGAGTTAAAAAATGACTAAATTAACAACATTTGATGTATCTCAATATTTAGATTCTAAAGAGATGATAGCAGAGTATCTGTCTCAAGTACTTCAAGATGGGGACATGAATGAACTGCTTGAAGCTATTGGAAATATAGCAAAAGCTAAAGGTATGAGCCAAATAGCTAAAGATACAGGTCTAGGACGTGAAAGTCTATATAAAACATTCAGTTCTGATTCTAAACCTAGGTTTGAAACTATAATGAAAGTACTAGATAGCTTTGGTGTTAAACTTCAAGCGAGTGCATAGTAAATTGACCCTTATTGAGAAGAACTTTTTTTAGCATAATAAGTTAAAAGTTCCACAAAGTACAGGTAGTGGAATTCCATCTGATGTTTTTATTGTTTTACTAGAGGTTCCATTTTTACGGTTTTGATTACCAGCAAATACATCTTGAGTTATATGTGATTCTAACTCTACTTCAAGTGCTGCTTCTACTAGTTGTTTTACTA
>JAYEKJ010000234.1:0-20759 GCA_034660975.1 Campylobacterota bacterium | reverse complement strand
ACTTATCTTCAAAATACATTTGTAAATCAAAATATGTTTGTGTTAGTAGTTTATCTTTATTATTTAATATTGAAGTTACATCAGATGCTTGCATAAAGTATATAATCCTGTCTATTTATAGTTGAAATTATATCATATAGGCTAGAAGCTTTGGTATATTTTTACTAACTTTATCTGAATAAAATATTTAAGTGTTTTTTTAACAAAAATTATCTTTAAAATTGTATAATTTATTTTTAATTAATAGGAGGAAAGATGAAAAAATTACTTTTGATTGTGATGTTAGCATTTGCTATTATGTTTTCTGGGTGTACACAAGAGACACAAAATAAAATTGGTAGAGGTATTCAAAACTGGACAGGCACAAATGGTGTACTAGATATTTATATGGGTGAAAAACTTGTTCAAAGGTTTATTAAAATAGATAAACTCTCAACCGCTGAAGCTACACAAGGAAATTCTCC
This sequence comes from Campylobacterota bacterium, assembly GCA_034660975.1. Classification (GTDB taxonomy): domain Bacteria; phylum Campylobacterota; class Campylobacteria; order Campylobacterales; family Sulfurimonadaceae; genus Sulfurimonas. The sequence continues at coordinate 20,295 of JAYEKJ010000234.1, read as the reverse complement.
AAGAACTTACCGTTATGGTTATGGATATTTGGATTTAAATCAAAATTACAAAATTGATTCTGGTGAGAAAAAGCTTTATTTTGAGATAAGTGATTATGCAACTTCGTATGTATTTTATGATAATCCAGGGGTAAAGTAGTGGATATTATAGAACTGTTTAAATATTTAGTCTCAACTAAAAGTGAAACACCTGATGATGGTGGGCTTTTGGATTTTATAGAGAACTATTTACCTGAGTTTACAGCTGTTCGTATAGATATAGAGGATGTTAAAAATCTTTTTATATACAAAAAGTTTTCTGATGGTGAGCATCTATGTTTTGCTGGTCATGTAGATGTTGTACCTGCTGGAGATAATTGGGATACTAACCCCCATGAAGCAACAGAAAAAGATGGTTTCATCTATGGTCGTGGTACTCAGGATATGAAAAGTGGTGTGGCTGCATTTACTCAAGCAGTTAAAGAAGCGAAAGATTTTAAAGGTACTCTTTCACTTTTGCTTACCTCTGATGAGGAGGGTGAAGCTATAAATGGAACTGTGAAAGTTTTAGAGTATTTAAAAGAAAACAGTATGCTTCCAGATTCTGTTGTTGTAGCAGAACCAACTTGTGAAGATGTTTTTGGTGATGCAATCAAAGTTGGGCGTAGAGGCTCTATTAATGGATATATCACTTTAAAAGGTAAACAGGGTCATGCAGCTTACCCTGAGAAAGCGATAAATCCTATACATAATATATCAAAAGTATTGGGTGATATGGCAGGGGTAAATCTTGATGATGGAGATGAGTTTTTTTCACCAAGTAAATTTGTAGTTACAGATATCCGTTCAGGGATGGAGGTTACAAATGTGACTCCAAATGAATTGAAGATGATGTTTAATGTTCGAAATACCACTTTAACAACTCAAAAAGAGGTTCGTGAGTTTGTTGCTAAACATCTTGATGGATTAGATTATGAGCTAAAACTAACTCAAGGTTCCTATCCATTTAGAACGGATACAGATACAGTTTTAGTGAAAAATATAGATAATGCTATTGAAAAAGTAACAGGGATTAAAACAAAACACTCAACAGCTGGTGGAACTTCTGATGCACGATTTATATCTCCTATGGGGATAGCAGTTATAGAGTTTGGCGTAAGAAATGATACTATCCACTCTGTAAATGAAAGAACTACAAGAAAAGAGGTAGAAGATTTATATAGTGTATTTAAAACATTAATAGAGATTTGGGAGTAGGTGATATTATGAGATTACTATTTATTGTGCTTTTATTTAGTGTAGGAGTTTTTGCATCTGATAATTGGAATAATAATTATGATAAAGCTATTGAATTAGCAAAAGCAGAAAATAAGAGAATCTATATGTTTATAGTTTCTGATGATTGTAGATGGTGTACAAAATTTGAAAATACAACACTAAAAAATAAGCAGGTAATAAAAAGATTGAATGACAATTATGTTTTATTACATTTGGTTAGAGAGAGAGATACTATACCTGATGGGTTTAAAACTTCGCCAGTTCCAAGACACTATTTTCTAACTCCTAATGGTAAAACAATTTTTCCGGTTGTAGGGTATAGGACGGTTAATGATTTCAATGATTTTTTAGATAATGTAGATGAAAGATATAAGAGGATAAAAAATGAAACTAGTACAAACAGATAAAGCACCATCAGCTATAGGACCATATTCACAAGCAGTAGTGGCAAATGGGATGGTATATACATCAGGTCAAATTGCTTTAACACCAGATGGTGTGATGCTAGAATCTGATGTAGTGATTCAAACTAAACAGGTTTTAAAAAACTTAAAAGCTGTTTTAGAGGAGGCTGGTAGCTCTATGGATAAGGTTATTAAAACAACTATTTTTATAGATTCTATGGATGATTTTACTATTATAAATGAGATATATGAAAAAGCATTTGGCACTCATAAACCAGCAAGAGCAACGGTAGCAGTAAAAACACTTCCTAAAAATGCTTTAGTAGAGATAGATGCTATTGCTTTAGTTAAGTAATTTCTTTTATATTTAAATAAAACTTAAAGCTTAGTTAGATATAATTGCGAACTTTTTTAGTAGAATTATAAGGAAATATAGATGTACGCAATTATCAAAAACGGTGGTAAGCAGTATAAAGTTCAAGAAGGTGATATCCTTAATTTAGACAAAATGTCTCTTGAGCCTAAAGCTACAATCGAAATTACAGAAGTACTGGCAGTAAACGCTGGTGAACTTAAAATGGGAGCTCCTTTTGTAGAGGGTGCTGTTGTAACTGCTGAAGTTATCAACGAAGGTCGTGATAAGAAAGTTGTTATTTTCAAAAAACGTCGTCGTAAAGATAGTAAAGTTAAAAGAGGTTTCAGAAGAGACTTCACTCGTGTTCGTATCACGAAAATAGCTGCATAAGCTAAAAGTCAAGGAGAAATAAGATGGCACATAAGAAAGGTCAAGGTAGTACACAGAATAATCGTGACTCAGCTGGTAGAAGACTTGGTGTTAAGAAATATGGTGGGGAAGTAGTAATTCCTGGTAATATCATTATTCGTCAAAGAGGAACTAAAGTTCACCCAGGTAATAATGTAGGTATGGGAAAAGATCATACTATATTTGCACTAGTTGAAGGTGTTGTTAGATTCGAAAGAAAAGACAAAAAACGTCAACAAGTTTCAGTAGTTCCTGCTTCATAATTCTACAATATTTGAGCTTTAAGCTCAAATATTTCTGCTCCCATTTCGATTTAGTCAAAAATAATTATAAATATTTAATAGTTTACTCTCAATATTATATAGTGAATTTTTAAGTATTATACAAGAAGGATTACAATGTTTACAGATAGTGTCGAGTTAACAGTTTCATCAGGAAAAGGTGGGCAAGGGTGTGTAGCATTTCGTCGTGAAAAGTTTGTTTTAAACGGTGGTCCTAATGGTGGTGATGGTGGAAAAGGTGGTGATGTTTATTTCAGATGTGATAATAATACGCATACACTTTCTCATTTTCAAAGAAGAATGCATATAAAAGCAGATGGTGGTGTTCCCGGTGAAGGTTCTCGAATGACTGGAAAATCAGGTGCTAAAAAAGTTATTATTGTACCACCTGGAACTCAGATTATTGATAGTGAAACTGGTGAGATACTTTTTGATATGACAAAAGATGGTCAAGAGGAAAAATTTCTTCAAGGTGGAAAAGGTGGACTTGGAAATACGCACTTCAAATCACCAACAAATCAAAGACCAACTTATGCACAACCTGGTGAAAAGGGTGAAACAAGAAGTATTAAACTTGATTTAAAACTTATTGCAGATATTGGTCTAGTTGGTTTTCCTAATGTAGGTAAATCAACTCTTATATCTACTGTTTCAAATGCTCGTCCTGAAATTGCAAACTATGAGTTTACTACACTTACACCAAAATTAGGTCAAGTAAATATTGGTGATTTTGAATCATTTGTAATGGCTGATATTCCTGGAATTATAGGTGGAGCACACGAAGGAAAAGGTCTTGGAATTAAATTTTTAAGACATATTGAGAGAACAAAGATTTTACTCTACATGGTAGACTTAGCTTCATATAGAGATTTAAAAGAGCAAATTGAAACTCTAAAAGCTGAAATAGCTTCTTTTTCAGATAATATGGCTGAAAATAAATATGCAATCGCACTAACTAGAGTAGATGTTATTCCTATGGAAGATCGTGCAGAACTTATAAAAAGTTTTTTAGATTTGTTAGGTTTAGAAGCTTCAAAATCAAATGAGTTTAAATTTGATAATGATATGCCATTTTATGTTCAAGATTCAGCAGATGAAACTTTAGGTTTTGATAAAGATTTACCTTATTTGGTTGCCCCTATATCATCAGCAACTTTTACAAATATAGAAGCTTTAAAGTATTCCTTATTTAATCTTGTACAAGCAGACCGTAAATAGTTATGCAAAGAGCTGTAGTTAAGGTTGGAAGTGCAGTTTTAACACAAGATGGGTCATTAGCTCTTGTTAGAATGCAAAATCTTGTAAGATTTTTAGTTAAACTTAAAAAAAACTATGAGGTTATTTTAGTCTCTTCAGGAGCTGTCTCTGCTGGATTTACTGAACTTAAGTTAGATAGAACAATTATAAAAAATAAACAGGCTCTTGCAGCTATTGGTCAACCAATACTGATGAAACAATATGCAAGAGAATTTCATGTTCACTCAATAATATCTGCACAAGTTTTAATTACAGTAGCTAATTTAGATAGAGATGATGATATATCTAGAATTAAAAATACAATAGATTCTCTTTTAGAGAATGGGGTTATTCCTATTATAAATGAAAATGACGCTACTGCAACTGAAGAACATGAAGCTGGTGATAATGATCAGCTTTCAGCTTATATAACAAAACATACAGATTCTGACATCTTGATAATTCTTTCTGATATTGATGCTTATTATGATAGTGATCCTAGAAAAAATAAAAATGCAAAAATTCTGGATATTGTGAATGAAATATCAAAAAATGAACTGGAGAAAACTCCAACACCTAATAATATTTTTGCTACTGGTGGAATTGTTACAAAGTTAAAAGCAGCAGAGTATCTTTTAAATTTCAATAAAAATATGTTTTTAGCAAGCGGATTTGACTTAACTGATATTAGTAGTTATATGATTAATCAAAAACATATTGGTGGAACACTTTTTACAAAAGGTAATTGAATGAAAATAATTTTTATGGGAACACCTAATTATGCAAAGTCTATTTTACAAAGACTTATCAAGACAAAAGGTATAGATGTAGTAGCTGTATATACTCAACCAGATAAGCCAGTCGGTAGAAAGAAAATTATGACTCCCCCAGAAGTTAAAACTCTTGCATTTGAAAATTCAATTGATGTTTATCAACCAACAAGATTAAGAGATGTGAAAACAGTTGAAAAACTTTTAGCAATAGAGTGTGACTATATAGTAGTGGCAGCTTATGGGCAGATTCTTCCTCGTACAATTTTAGACCATGCACCATGTATAAACCTTCATGCTTCGGTATTACCATACTATCGTGGAGCAAGTCCAATCCAGCAAACTCTTTTAAATGGAGACAATCAAACGGGTGTTACAGCAATGCTTATGGAAGAGGGATTAGATACTGGCGATATTATTAAAATCTCTACAGTTGATATTGATAAAGATGAAATGGCTGAAATACTTTTTGATAGATTAACAGAAATTGCGTCAGATTTAACTGTTGAAGTATTAGAAAATTTCAACTCTTTTACGCCAGTTGCACAAGATAATTCTATATCTACACATTGTTCAAAAATTACAAAAGCTAATGGTAAAGTTATTTTTGAGAATGCCTTAGAACTATATAATAAATATAGAGCATTTACCCCTTGGCCAGGTATTTATCTAGAAAGTGGTTTGAAATTAAAAAATATTAAATTGGAAAGTGAAAACACAATTAATAAAATAGGTGAAATTTTAGAAATTTGTTCTGATTCTATTGTCGTCGGATGTAAAAATGGAACTATTAGAATTTTCAAAGTTCAACCCTCATCTAAGAAAGAGATGGATATTCTCTCCTATATTAATGGTAAAAGATTAACTGTTGAAGATATTTTATCATAAGATACTAGGATCAACTCAAGAATATTTAAAAGAGTTAGTTAAAAATAAAAAAACTGATTTTCCAATTGCAATAGTTTGTGATATTCAAACTAATGGAGTTGGAAGCAGAGATAATAACTGGCATGGATATGATGGTAACTTATTTTTGTCTTTTGCAATTGAATTAAATAAACTTCCAATTGATTTAAAATTAGAATCTTCATCTATATATTTCGCTTATTTATTAAAAGAGACATTATTTGAGTTAGGTTCACATACTTGGGTAAAATGGCCAAATGACTTTTACATCGATAACTTAAAAATTGGTGGAATGATTACAAATATTGTAGATGACAAATTGATATGTGGAGTGGGATTAAATTTAGTTAATGCTCCTCAAGAATTTGCTGTTTTGGATATTGTAATATTAAGAGAAGAGTTATTAAAAAAATATTTTATAAAAATAGAAAATACTCCATCATGGAAGCAAGTTTTTAGTAAATATAAGCTAGAATTTCATAAGAATAAAAAATATTTTGCGCATGATTGTAATGTAAGAATTTCATTAGAAAATGCTACACTTTGTGGTGATGGCTCAATAATTAGTAATGGTAAGAGGATATATAGTTTAAGATGAGTGAAGTAATTGTAATAGCAAATCAAAAGGGTGGGGTTGGAAAGACAACTACTGCTGTAAATTTAGCAGCATCATTAGCCGTTGCAGAAAAAAGAGTACTTTTGATAGATTCTGATCCACAAGCTAATGCTACTACCTCTTTGGGGTTTCATAGAAATGACTATGAGTTTAATATTTATCATGTATTAATAGGTACTAAAAAATTAAAAGATATTATATTGAAATCGGACCTACCAACCTTGCATTTAGCACCATCAAATATTGGTTTAGTTGGTATAGAAAAAGAGTATTATGATTCTGACAATGCAAAAGGGCGTGAACTTGTTTTGAAAAAAGCAATTACTAGTATTAAAAAAGATTATGATTATATAATAATAGATTCTCCCCCTGCACTTGGTCCAATGACTATTAATGCCCTTTCAGCTTCCAACTCAGTTATTATCCCTATTCAATGTGAATATTTTGCACTAGAAGGTTTAGCACAATTGTTAAATACAGTTAAACTAGTAAGAAAGTCAATTAATCCTGCACTAAGAATAAAGGGATTTTTACCAACAATGTATAGTTCACAAAATAATCTTTCAAAACAAGTTTTTGCTGATTTAAGACAACATTTTGAGGTTAAATTATTTAAAGACACTGAAGATGAGTTTATTGTAGTACCAAGAAATGTTAAACTTGCTGAATCACCATCATTTGGAAAGCCTGCAATACTTTATGATGTAAAGTGTAGTGGTTCAGTTGCTTATCAGAACCTAGCACAAGCGATAATTAAAATATGAAATCACAAGTACTTGGTCGAGGATTAGATGCACTTTTTGGTGAGATAGATGAAGCTTACGAGAATGAAAGTTCTAATCAAGAAAATCTAATAGATATTAATCTTAAAGATATAAAACCAAATCCATTCCAACCACGAAAAAACTTTAATGATGAATTATTACAAGAATTAGCTGATTCTATTAAAAATGATGGCTTACTTCAACCAATTATTGTTACAGAAAATATTGATGGTTATACAATAATTGCAGGTGAGAGAAGATACCGTGCTTCAAAAATTGCAAAATTAAAAACTATACGTGCTGTAGTATTAAATAGTGATGAATATAAGATGAGACAGTTTGCACTTATAGAAAATATTCAAAGAGAAAATTTAAATTCAATCGAATTAGCATTAGCATATAGTGAATTGATTAAATTACATGAGGTTACTCATGAGGAGTTGTCAAGTATGATACATAAAAGTAGAACACATATAACTAATACTATTCGACTTTTACAATTATCTAAGAAAACTCATAAATCAATTGTGGATAAAAAAATCACTACTGGGCATGCAAAAGTTTTAATTGGACTTGATGATAAGCAACAACAATTAATAGTAAACTCAATCGTAGGGCAAAAATTAAGTGTTAGGGAAGTTGAATCCATTGTAAAATCTATGAAAGAAAACAATATCTCTATCCCTAAAAAAACTGAAACTGTTAGCTATGATTTTTCTAATGTTCAAAATAAGTTTAATACTCTTGGATTTAATTCAAAGTCATTAAATAATAAATTAACAATTGAGTTTAGTGATGAAAAGCAGATCGAAGATTTTTTATCTTACTTCTCAAAATAGTTATAAATATATACACTTATTATACAAAATATAAAATTTTAAAATTTCTTTCTTACTTTAACTATCCTTTCAATTTTATTGTAGTACAATCACGCAACTTTTAGGAGGTGCTATGTTAGATATAAATCCGATATTACTTATAGCTACATTGATCGTATTTCTTACGCTTATCGCACTACTGAACAGTTCACTTTATAATCCGTTGTTTAACTTTATGAATAAACGTGATGCTGACATCAAGAAAGATCTAGACAAAGTAGGTTCAAATGATGATGAGATACACGAGTTAAATTCAAAAGCTGAAACAATAATTATGAATGCTAAACTGGAAGTAGCGGCTTTGAGAGAGAAAGTTATTGCGGATGCTAAAGAATTAGCAGATAGTAAGTTAGAAGCAAAACGTGCTGAATTAGCGACTGAGTATTTAGAGTTTGAAAAATCTCTAGAGAATTCTAAAGAACAATTGAGTGGTGATTTAAAATCTCAAATTCCATTGTTTAAAGAAGCTGTTGAAGCTAAATTTAGTAAAATATAAGGATGTAATGTGAGTAGAATTTTAGTAATAATGCTAATGATATCAACTTATGCATTAGCATCTGATGCTGAACATGCAGGTACAGATATAGTTCAAAGAACTGTTAACTTTATACTTTTTGCTGGTCTTGTTTGGTATCTAGTTGCTGAACCTGCAAAAAATTATTTTGCAGGAAGAAGCCAAGCGATAGCAGATGAGTTGCAAAAAGTTCAAGATAGGTTGAATGAATCTATTTCTTTAAAAAAGGATGCTCTTTCTAAAATTTCTGATGCAGAAAAATTTGCTGAAGAATTAAAAGTTTCATCTAAAAAAGAGAATAAGATTCTAAATGACAATATTATGACTCAATGTAATGTTGAGTTAGAAATACTTGGTAAGCAACAGGTTTCTTTAATGGAATTTGAGCAAAGAAAAATGGTTCGTTTAGTTGTTGAAGAAACATTAAATGAAGTTTTAAATCAAAGTAGTGAAAAATTTGATAAACAAGCTATGGCTAATGTTATCTTAAAGAAGGTGGCATAGATGGAAGAGTTAATTGCAAAGAGATATATTAAAGCTATTAAGAGTAGTTCTGATATAGCAACGCTAAATAATATGTGTGAAATTTTTTCTGTAATTGCAGAATCATTTAATAATGATAAATTTATTCAGATTATTAACAATCCAGATGTAAGTCAAAATCAAAAATCTGATATTTTATTAGATGCAGTTAAGTCTGCAGAATCAAAGGAAGTTGAGAACCTAATTAAATTACTTGCTGAACATAATCGTCTTGGTATCATTCCTGCATTAGCAGAAGTGATGAGAAAAGATTTAGCATTAACAAGTAAAACATATACTGGTCTTGTATATAGTGATAGTGATATTGATGCTAAAATTATAGAAAATTTGGGTAATGGCTTAGGTAATAAATTTGGTTCAAATATATCATTGACATTTGTTAAAAATGATTTTGATGGTATTAAAGTTGATGTAGAAGATCTTGGTATAGAGATTAATTTTTCTAAAACCAGAATTAATAATCAAATTATAGAACATATAGTAAAAGCAATTTAACTTTCAATGAGAGGAGAACAATAGTGGTAGCAAAAATTCAAGCTGATGAAATCAGCTCAATAATTAAAGAGCGTATCGATAACTTTGAATTAAGTGTTGATATTAACGAAACAGGTAAAATTGTTTCTTATGCTGATGGTGTTGCGCAAGTTTATGGACTTAGCAATGTTATGGCTGGTGAGATGGTAGAGTTCGAAGATGGTACTCAAGGTTTAGTTATGAATCTTGAAGAAAGTGCAGTAGGTGTTGTTATCCTTGGTGCTGGTTCAGCTTTAAGAGAGGGTATGTCAGTTAAAAGACTTGGTAAACTTCTTCGTGTTCCAGTTGGTGATGCACTTTTAGGTCGTGTTGTAAATGCACTTGGTGAGCCTATTGATGGTAAAGGTCCAATTGAAGCAACAGAAACTCGTTTTGTTGAAGAGAAAGCTCCTGGAATTATGGAAAGAAAATCTGTTCATGAACCATTAGCAACTGGGATCAAGGCAATTGATGCACTAGTTCCAATTGGTCGTGGTCAAAGAGAGCTTATCATTGGTGATAGACAAACTGGTAAAACAACAGTTGCAATCGATGCAATCATTAACCAAAAAGGTAATGGTGTTATGTGTATCTATGTTGCTGTAGGTCAAAAAGAATCAACTGTTGCTCAAATTGTTCGTCGTTTAGAAGAACATGGTGCAATGGATTATACAATTGTTGTATCTTCAACAGCTGCTGAAGCTGCTGCACTTCAATTTTTAGCTCCATACACTGGTGTAACTATGGGTGAGTACTTCCGTGACAACGCTAGACATGGTTTAATTGTATATGATGATTTAACTAAACATGCGGTTGCATATCGTGAAATGTCACTTATCCTTCGTCGTCCTCCAGGTCGTGAAGCATATCCAGGTGATGTTTTCTATGTACACTCTCGTTTATTAGAGCGTGCTGCTAAGATGAGTGATGAAGAGGGAGCTGGTTCATTAACTGCACTTCCAATCATTGAAACACAAGCTGGTGATGTTGCGGCATATATTCCAACAAATGTTATCTCTATTACTGATGGTCAGATTTTCTTAGAAACAGATCTATTTAACTCGGGTGTTCGTCCAGCAATCAATGTTGGTCTTTCAGTTTCTCGTGTTGGTGGTGCTGCTCAGATTAAAGCTACTAAGCAAGTTGCTGGTACTTTAAGACTTGATCTTGCTCAATACCGTGAACTTCAAGCGTTTGCTCAATTTGCATCTGATCTTGATGAAACATCTCGTAATCAACTAGAGCGTGGACAAAGAATGGTAGAAGTTCTTAAGCAAGGACCTTTCTCTCCACTTTCAGCTGAAAAACAAGTTGCTATTATTTTTGCTGGTAATGCAGGTTTCTTAGATGATATGGATCCATCGAATGTTGTTCGTTTTGAGTCAGAATTATATCCATTCATTGAAGCTTCTTATCCTCAGGTTTTTGAGAATATTAGAAGTACTTCTAAAATAGATGATGACACTAAAGCACTATTAACTAAAGCACTTGAAGAATTCAAAGCTAGCTTTGTAGTAGCATAAGGGATATATCATGGCAAACTTGAAAGATATTAAAAGACAGATAAGTAGTGTTTCTAACACTCAAAAGACGACTCGTGCAATGAAGCTTGTATCTACTGCAAAACTTCGTCGTGCAGAAGAGCTTGCAAAACGCTCACGTCTTTATGCTGCGAAAATGAATCAGGTTATTGCCGAGATAGCTGGGCGCATTAAATGTAGTAAAGTTGGAGGAATTGACAATCGATGTTTTACAGAGATTGAAAATCCAAAAATGGTTGACATAGTTTTTGTTACTGCTGATAAAGGTTTATGTGGTGGTTTTAATATTCAAACAATTAAAGCTATTAATAAACTTATAAAAGAGTACAAAGAAAAAAATGTAAAAGTGCGTTTACGTGGTATCGGTAAAAAAGGTGTTGAGTTTTTTAAATATAATGAAGTTGAATTATTTGATTCTGTTATTAATTTAAGTTCAAAACCTGATAAAGTTAGATCTGATGAGTTTATAACAACTTCTATTGAAGATTACAAAGATGGTAAAATCGATGGTCTTCATATTGTATATAATGGATTTAAAAATATGATGACTCAAGAGTTACATGTTATGAAATTATTACCAGTAGATACAGAGCAGTTTAAGTGTGAAGAAACACAAACATCTATGCTTGAAGTTGAAGCTCAAGATGAAGAGCATATGTTAGACTCACTTGTTAATAAATATGTTGGATTTAGTATGTACTACTCTTTAATTGATTCTGTTGCAGCAGAACATAGTGCAAGAATGCAAGCTATGGAAACAGCAACAAATAATGCTAAAGATATGGTTAAATCGTTAAATGTTAAATATAACAAAGCAAGACAAGCAGCTATTACTACAGAACTTATAGAGATTATAAGTGGTGTGGAGTCTATGAAATAATGGAGAAAAATATGATTGGTAAAATAAGCCAGGTTATGGGCCCGGTTGTTGATGTTGATTTTGATGGTTATCTTCCAGTAATCAATGAAGCAATTGAAGTTCAAGTTAGTTTAGAAGGTACTGTAAATCGTTTAGTACTTGAAGTTGCAGCACACTTAGGTGATGGTCGTGTTAGAACGATTGCAATGGATATGAGTGAAGGTTTAGTTCGTGGTATGGATGCTACTGCTACTGGTGCTCCTATTAAAGTTCCAGTTGGAGATAAAGTACTTGGTCGTATCTTTAATGTAATTGGTGAGACTATTGATGGTGGAGATCAAGTTGAAGATGCCCCTGAGTGGTCAATTCACCGTGCTCCTCCACCATTAGTTGATCAGTCAACTACTACTGAGATGTTTGAAACAGGTATCAAAGTTGTTGATTTACTTGCTCCTTACTCTAAGGGTGGTAAAGTTGGACTATTCGGTGGTGCTGGTGTTGGTAAAACAGTTATTATCATGGAGCTTATTCACAATGTTGCAATGGGTCATGATGGTTTATCTGTATTTGCTGGTGTTGGTGAGAGAACTCGTGAAGGAAATGACCTTTACCATGAGATGAAAGATTCAAATGTACTTGACAAAGTTGCACTTTGTTATGGTCAAATGAGTGAGCCTCCAGGAGCACGTAACCGTATCGCTCTTACAGGTCTTACTATGGCTGAGTATTTTAGAGATGAAAAAGGACTAGATGTATTGATGTTTGTTGATAATATTTTCCGTTTCGCTCAATCAGGTTCAGAGATGTCAGCACTTCTTGGTCGTATCCCTTCAGCTGTTGGTTATCAACCAACTCTAGCTCGTGAAATGGGTGCATTACAAGATAGAATTACATCAACTAAAAATGGTTCAATTACTTCTGTTCAAGCTGTATATGTACCTGCGGATGATTTAACAGATCCAGCTCCAGCTTCTGTATTTGCTCACTTGGATGCAACAACAGTACTTAACCGTAAAATTGCTGAAAAAGGTATCTATCCTGCAGTTGATCCACTAGATTCAACTTCAAGATTACTTGATCCACAAATTATTGGTGATGAGCATTATGGTATTGCTCGTGGTGTTCAACAAACACTTCAAAAATATAAAGACCTTCAAGATATTATTGCAATTCTTGGTATGGATGAACTTTCTGAAGATGACAAAAATGTTGTTGAAAGAGCACGTAAAATAGAGAAATTTCTTTCTCAACCATTCTTTGTTGCTGAAGTATTTACAGGTGCTCCTGGTAAATATGTTTCACTTGCAGATACTATCAAAGGTTTCAAAATGATTCTTGATGGTGAGTGTGATCATATGCCAGAAGGTGCTTTCTACATGGTTGGAAGTATGGATGAGGCAATTGCAAAAGCTGAAAAGCAAAAATAAGTCATAACTAAAGGACTCTAATGGATAAGTTAAAACTTGAAATCCTAACTCCTAATGGTGAAATCTTTAATGATGAAGCTGTTAGCGTAACTCTTCCTGGTGAAGAGGGAGAGTTCGGTGTTCTAGCACAACACGCTTCTTTAACAACTTTGTTAGAAGCTGGTGTGATAGACATCGAAAAAGAAGATAAGTCAGTTGAATCTATCCTAATTAATTGGGGTGTGGTTCAAGTTGATGAAGAGAAAGTAATTGTATTGGTTGAAGGTGCTGTTGCTATCCGTGGTGATAGTGAAAGTGCAGTTGCAAAAGCGTTGGAAGATGCTAAAGAACTTATTAGTGATATAGCTGATGCTAATCCTGCTATTGCTTCTGTTGCAGCAAGAATTGAGTCTGCGGCTCAAAAATTAATATAAATAATGACTAACGATTTAATAGATTTTTATTTAAAAAGTCACCCAGTTACCTTGGGTGTACTTGCTCTTTTATCATTGTATTTTATAATTTTAAATTGGGTGTTTATTTATCGTTATTTTTCTCTTTCTAGTTGGCTTTCAAAAGAGAGTAACTCTCTTGAAAGTCTTCTAATGGGATCTTCAACTGTAAATGAAGATTCTTTCTTAAATAATTTCATTAAAACAAGCTCAAACATAACAAAGGAAATTTTAGCCTTAGGTATGTTAGCCGCAACAAAAGAAGCAACTAAAGGTCTATCACTCCTCTCAGTATTTGCCTCAACCACCCCTTTTATTGGACTTTTTGGTACTGTTGTTTCTATTCTAGATACATTTACACATATAGGTCAAACTAGTGGAAGTATGTCGATAATAGCAAGTGGAGTTTCAGATGCCTTAATAGCAACTGCTGCAGGTATTTTCGTAGCAATTTTTGCTTATACATATCATCAAATTTTAAAAAGAAAATCTTTTGAACTAGTTAGTTTTATGCAGATGCAAAGTGACGCAATTTTAGCTCGTAAGGTATAAGTAATGATTTACGATTGGGATGATAAACCTGAACTAAATATTACGCCCCTTGTTGATGTTATGCTTGTATTATTAGCTATTTTAATGGTTATCGCTCCAAATATTATTTATGAAGAGAATATTAAACTTCCTAAAGGTTCTATTACAAAGCAACTCTCAAAAATACCACCGGTACATATTAGTATAGATAAAAATCAAAATGTTAAAATAAATAAAGATAATTATTCTTTACATGAATTTATGGATAATTTTTTTCTTTATTCTAAAAAATTGGATTTAAAAGCTACTGTATTGATAAGTGCAGATAAATCATTAGAATACGGTGTAGTTATGTCATTACTAGCTGCGATAAAACAAGCTGGATTTACTGAGGTTTCTTTAGCAACAAATGGATGATAATAAAACTCTTTTTCTACTAAGTGGATTTTTCTCTTTATCCCTTTTTGCTTTAATAATATTTCTCTTTGTTAGTATGATGTTCTCATCTAAGAAACCAAATTCATTTGCTAAAAAAAAAGATACTTTTATCTCTATCTCAATTCAAGCATCAGTAGAAAAAGTTAAAGAAAATAAAACATTAGATATTCCTGTATCATCAGTTGCTCCATCACCATCTTCAGTTGAAAATGCTCAAGTTAACATAGATGATTTATTTAGTGATGTATGGACTAAAAAAATTACAAAGAAAAAACCTAAAAAGAAAAATATAGATAAGCAAAGAATTAAGGATATACAAAAAAAGATTGTTGTTAAAAAAGATAAGTCAGTAAAGCAGAGTATAAATAAAGATAAAATTAAAAATATGTTAGAATCGGAAGAAAATAAAAAATCTTCTACTGCGAATGAGGTTAATGAATATTTAGCTAAAATTCAAGCGATTGTTTACAACCATTTTATGCCACCTCCTAACTCTCAAGGCCATACAGTTAAAGCTGTAATAGAGTTAAGCGCAATAGGAAAAATGTTGGATTTTAGAATTATAACCTATTCATCAAATCAAGCATTAAACCAAGAGTGTGATAAGATGAAAGCAAGATTACTAGGTGTATTATTTCCAGTAAATCCAGATAATAAATCTATTACTAAATTAATAAATATTACATCAGATAAAAATTAAGGAAAAAAATGAAAGCACTATTAACATTACTCTTTATAATTACACTCTCATTTGCAAATGATGCAACTATTGATGTAATTAAAAAAGTTGATTCTTTACCAAGTTTAGCAGTAGAGGATTCATCAATCAATTATGATGATACTTTTAAGTTGAAATTTTTCAAATCATTAATTGCAGACTTAAATGTCGTATCTATTTTTAATGTTGACAGACATAGAAGAACTACACACTTTAATGATACCAATGTAGTTGTAGAAAATAAAGATATGAACTATGTTTTAAGATATAAAATGTTTGAAGATGATAATGGTGCTTTAAATATTTTAGTTAAAATTTTTAAAGATAGTGAACTTAGTTTAACTAAAAAGTATAAAATAAATAAAAAGTCTATATATATGTTTATTGCACATACAATTGCATACGATATTAATGAATATATGGGTAATAATTCTATTGAATGGATTAAAAGAAAAGTTATTTTTGCAAGAGTTGTAGCATCTAAAAAGAGCGAAATTGTAATTGCAGATTATTCTTTATCTTATCAGCATACGATTGTAAAAGGTGGATTTAATATTTTTCCTAAATGGGCAAATAAAACTCAAAATGGATTTTATTATACATCTTTAGATAATTCAAAGCCAACATTGAAATATGTAGATATTAAAACAGCTAAAGTTAAAAGTGTTATCTCATCAGATGGTATGATGATCTGTTCAGATGTTAGTAAAGATTCTAAAAATTTGCTTTTAACAATGGCACCTCATGGTCAGCCAGACATATATATTTATAATGTAGATTCTAAAAAATATAAAAGAGTTACAAGATATAGTGGAATAGATGTTAATGGGCAGTTTATGGGTGATGATAAGATAGTATTTATCTCTAATAGATTGGGATACCCTAATGTTTTTTCGAAAAAAATAGCTACAAATGAAGTTGAGCAAATGCTTTATTATGGTAAAAGCAATTCTGCATGTAGTGTAAATGGTGAATATATTGTATATAAAGCTAGAGAGAGTTCACAGGCATTTTCAAAAAATACTTTTAATTTACATTTAATTTCAACCAAAACTGATTTTATTAGAAGGCTGACTGCAACCGGTATCAATGAGTTTCCTAGATTCTCTCAAGATGGTGATGCAATATTATTTATAAAAAATTACAAATCTCAAAGTTCAATAGGCATCATTAGATTAAATCACAATAAAAACTATCTATTTCCATTAAAATATGGAAAACTTCAATCTATGGATTGGTAAAAAGGTAATCATATAATATATAATATACTCTTATTTGCTAGAGATATAAAAAATTAATATTTTTTTGCTATAATCTTACAATAAATTAAGACTAAGGTAATGTAATATGAAGAGTATCATTCTTTCTAGTGTTGTATCAGCACTATTATTTTTTAGTGGATGTAGTTCAAGTGGACCAGTAGTAGATGAAACAGGATATGAGCAAGAGGTTCAAGAAGTTTCATCAGTAAATACAGAAACAATTTCGGAAGAAAACTCAGAAATTTCTGGTGAAAGTTCAATGATGAATGCAGATAGTAATGAGATGAGCATAGCTTCTTTAGAAGAAAAATTATCATCAGTTTACTTCGACTTTGATCAGTTTAATATTCGTGGAGATATGCAAGATAGAGTTTCTGCTAGTTCTCAAGTTGCTAATAACAGTGCAAGTAACTTAACAGTTAAATTAGAAGGTAATTGTGATGAGTGGGGTAGTGACGAGTACAACTTCGCACTTGGACTTAAAAGAGCAAATGCAGTTAAAAAGGCACTAGTTGCTGAAGGTGTTGATGCTTCTAGAGTAACAATGGTTAGCTATGGTGAAAGTAATCCAACATGTAGTGATAAAACTAAAGATTGTTGGTCTAAAAATCGTCGTGTTGATTTTAAACTTCTTCCATAACTTATGAAAAGCAGTTCAATAGTTACTTTTTTTGTAACTTTTCTGCCAGTAACCTTATTCAGTGCTGAACCATCTGCGTTCGGTGCGGGTAATCTTAATAGTCCTAACCCCTATGGATTGACTTCAAGTGAAAAATCTCTTTTAGAAACAAAAAAAAATCTTCATAAAGTTGTTGTAAAAAGTAATAATCAAGCAAATGAAGTAGATTCCTTGCGAGAAAGAATTGATGGTTTACAAACAATTATAGAAAGTTTAAGTAGAAAATCACATGAAAATAAGATTGGCTTAAAAAAGATAAAAAGTAAAATAAGTTTAGATATAAACAGCTCAAATGAATATGAAAAAAGATTAAACAGATTTACTCAAACTAATCAAGAGGATATAGACAAATTAACATTAGTTATAAATGAGTTATCCAGTTTAATTGATACAATTAATTCCTCTTATGTAAGTAAAAAAGAGTTTACAAGATTAGTAGATGATGTAAATAAATTTAAAGATTTAGTTGCTAAAGAATTGAAAAATAGTTCAGTTTCAACGCCAAAAAAATCTAAATTGGATAAGATGCAAAACGCTGAAGTTGCAAAACAGGCTAAAGCATTCTTTGATAAAAAGTATTATACAAAATCTATTGAATATTATACTCACTTAATTGATAAAAATTATAAACCAGCCCGGGCTCATTATATGATAGGTGAGATGAAGTTTAAAAGAAAAAACTATGCTGATGCAATATCTTATTTCAAGAAAAGTGCTTCATTATATTCTAAAGCATCTTATATGCCATCTTTAATGCTACACACTGCTATATCTATGGATGAAACTGGTGATAAAAAGAATGCTAAAGCTTTTTATAATGGTTTAATAAACAAATATCCTGATAGTGAATATGTAGAAGATGCTAGGGTGAAACTTTCATTAATTGAGTAGAAATTAATATTTTCAGCATTATGAAACTATTTTATGATAAAATCTGAAATAAATTTTAATGAGATTGTTTTCATTAAATAACAACTAAAAAAAGGTCTTAAAATGGCAATAGAAGCAAATCAAATAGTATCGATTGAGTATGAAGTTCGTGATGGAGATACTGTTGTTGACAGTAATGTTGGAGGAAATCCTTTAGTATTCATGTTTGGTAAAGGTCAAATAATCCCTGGTTTAGAAAATGGGATTGTCAATATGGCTATTGGTGAGAAAGGTGATGTTTTAGTTCAGCCTGAAGATGCTTATGGTGAGTTTAATCCAGAAGCAAAACAAGAGGTTCCTAAAGATCAATTTGCTGGAATCGATTTAGCAGTTGGAATGACTCTTTATGGTCAAGGTGAAGATGGTGGAACAGTTCAAGTTACTGTAAAAGAGATTGGTGAAGAGAATGTAATTATTGATTTCAATCATCCTTTAGCTGGTAAAGTATTAATGTTTAGTGTTACTATAAATAATGTTAGAGATGCATCTGCTCAAGAGGTGATGTCAGGTATTCCAGCTGAGAATCAACAAGCTGATGATGGATGTTGTGGTACTGGTGGCGGTACTGGCTGTGGATGTAACTAGTTTTATAACTGTATCAGATGCTTCTAAAGAAGCATTCAAAACTGCAACTCTTCTTAAAACACTAACAGTAAATGCCCTAATTACAGGGGAAGTTGGTGTTGGTAAGAAGAGTTTAGCTTCTTATATCCTTCCAGATGCACCAGTTATTGATGCATCTGATTTTGATGAATTATTAACTAGTATGGAAAGTTCTAGTGAGATAATCATCACTAACCTAGAAAATTCACCAAATATTAAAAGAATTATAGATAGTATAGAACTAAATGGTGTTAGAGTTATTGCAACAGCTAAAAGTTCATACATCAGTGAATATTTAGATGATTTATTTAGTGTTAAGTTTGATATTCCTCCCCTTAATAAAAGATTAGAGGATATTGAGTTTTTAGTAAATAAATTTGAACAAGAAGCATCTACCATTTTTGGCTTAGAAGTTACTCTAGATATGGAAAAGTTTAAACCTGATTTAAGCACTAACTCTAATTCATTAAGACGGCAAGTTATGATTAGCTCTCTTTTAAAAGATATAAAAGATACAGAATTGATGGAGATAATAGAAAATTATCTTTTTGATAAAATAGGTTCAAATAATGACTATAAAGATTATCTATACCTATATGAAGTACCATTGATAAAATCAGGCTTAAAAAAATTCAAGTCTCAATTGCAACTTTCAGATAAATTAGGTTTAAATAGAAATACACTTAGAAAAAAAATAGCAGATAATAAAGATTATCTATAAATAGGAAAAAATATGTCAAAAATAGCAATGATATTCGCAGGTCAAGGTTCTCAAGCAGTTGGTATGGGGAAAGATTTTTATGAAAATTCAGATCTAGCTAAAGAGATGTTTTCGAAAGCTGGTGAGAGAATTGGTGTAGATTTTAAAGAGTTGATCTTTGAAGAAAATGAAAAATTGGGTCAAACGGCATATACGCAACCAGCTATTTTATTGGTTCAAATGATAGCTTATCGTCTTTTTAAAGAGGCTTGCCCAGATGTTAAAGCTGAACTTTTTTTAGGTCACTCTTTAGGTGAGTTTTCTGCTTTATGTGCAAGTGGAGCTATTGATTATGTTGATGCTGTTGAGTTAGTTCATAATCGTGGTGCATTTATGCAGTCTGCTTGTGACGAGCTTGAGGCTGGTATGATGGTTTTAGTTGGTTTAGATGATGAATCAGTTGAGAAAGTTTGTGCAGATGCCCAAGCTGATGGTAAAAAAGTTTGGCCTGCTAACTATAACCAAGATGGTCAGTTAGTTGTAGCTGGTATGAAATCTGATCTGAAATCTTTAGAGCAAACATTTAAAGATGCTGGTGCTAAAAGAGCATTACTTCTTGATATGTCAGTTGCTTCTCACTGTGAGATTTTAGCACCTGCTCAAGAACCTTTAGCTGAGTTGATGTCTAAAATGGTTCAAGACAGTTTTGAAGCTCCAATTATCTCTAATGT
>JAYEKJ010000233.1:0-4904 GCA_034660975.1 Campylobacterota bacterium | reverse complement strand
GGGTTTATTGTCTCATTTTCTATTTTGCTGAAATTAAATGTGACATTTTGGTGCCTTGACTTCAGATAGGAATGAATGGTAAAGTCACTCATAGAATTGAGCAGCAAAAGAGACACAAAATATGATGATTGAGTATAAGACTAACTTACCTACATTATGGGGTTTAAACGATGTAACAAGTCTCTCTCGTGACACCATCCAATAACCCCATAAACACGAACTTCTTGACAAATTAAAATTAATTTTATAGATTTTCATACTTACTTTTAGATAACACTACACAAATGAGATATTTAGCAAAGAAAAACAACTAAATATACAACAAAGCTTCAAAGCTTGGACTTATCTGATAAAAAAGAGTTGATAGAGTCTGAGCTAACTTATATTTCAGTCATATAGAGCGAAGGACACCGTTAGTTTTTTTCAAAATTATAGATAAAAATTATCATTTAAAAAAAATTATTTCTTGTTAATAAAATCTAAAGTTAAACTAGATAAAATTTCTTTATTATTTAAAAAACTAATATTTTAAGTGGAGATTTTATAAGTGAATTCAATATCTATTCTAATAATTGATGATTCTAAATTCTTGAGTGATGCTCTAAAACAATCTTTTGAAAATAGAGGGTATTTTATAACTCAAGCTTTTGATATAGCATCAGCTAAAAATATATTAGAAGAGAAAAATTTTGATTATGCTCTACTTGACTTAGAACTCCCTGATGGTGCGGGGGAAGAGCTTTTACCATATCTGCAAGTTTATGAAAACATTAGAGTTATTATCTTAACTACAAGTAGAGATAAAAAAAGGCGTGAAGAGATTTTTAAATTTGGCATTGTTGTTGATTATATAGTAAAAGAGAGATATTTTGCTGATATGGAACTAGCGATAGTTAGGTTAATCGAGATGATCTCTACAAATAATAATTTAAGTATTTTAATTGTCGATGATTCTAAATTTATAAGAGTACAACTAAGAATTTTATTATCAAAACGAAATTTTAAAGTTTATGATGTTGCTAATGGGAAAGAAGCTTTATCAACAATCAAAGAGAATAAAATTGATGCAGTTATTATTGATTTAGAGATGCCTGTTATGGATGGAAATAAACTTATAGGCGCTATTAAAAGAGTTAAGGATAATTTATTAATGCCATTGATGGTGGTATCAGGTACATCTGATCCAAATAAAATAGCTAATGTCCTTAAAAATGGTGCTTACGATTTTATTAAAAAACCCTATGCCAATGAAGAGTTACTTTTAAAAATAGATAAAATGATGCAAGATTTAAAGCAACAAAGAGTTATTCAATTACAACAAGAGGAGTTACGCAGAATAAACTTAGAGTTAGAGATGGCTAACAAAAAAGCTTTAGAAGCAAGTAAAGCTAAATCTGATTTTTTATCTGTAATGTCTCATGAGATAAGAACTCCACTTAATGCAATAGTAGGTTTTATTCAAATTCTTAAAAAAATGGAAGTAGATAAAAAGAAACATGAATTTCTTGATATTATTGATAAATCTTCTAAAACTTTAACAGACACTATAAATGATATATTAGATATCAGTAAAATTGAGTCTGGCAACTTTACAATAGAGATGATAGACTTTAACCCACAAGAAGAGTTTACTGCCGTTATTAATCTATTTCAAGAAAATGCTACTAAAAAAGAGATTCAATTAATTAACTCTATCTCAACTAATTTACCACTGTTTGTTCAAAGTGATATTTTAAGAATCAAACAAATTGTCTCAAATTTACTATCAAATGCAATAAAATTCACACCTGCCCATAAAAATGTTGAATTAATAGTAAATTTTGATAAAGTAAAATCAGTATTGTCTTTTGTAATAAAAGATGAAGGTATAGGGATATCAAAAGAAAATATTGAAAATATCACTCAAGCATTTACTCAAGCTGATAGTTCTACTGCAAGGGAGTATGGTGGAACTGGTTTAGGATTGTCAATTGTTGAAAAACTATTGGAACTTCTTGATTCAAAATTAAATATAGAGAGTGAACTAGGCAAAGGAAGTAGATTTAGTTTTGATATAAAAGCACCGGTTATTGATAATATAAATCAAGATAAAAATAGTGATATAGATCTCATCTTTAATGGTAAAAAAATACTTATTGCTGAAGATAATAAAACGAATCAACTTCTTATAAAAACTATTTTAGAAGATATGAATATAGATACTGTTATAACTAATGATGGTGTTGAAGCAGAAGCAATATTTAAAACAAATAAGTTTGACATGGTTCTTATGGATATAAATATGCCTAATAAAAATGGTATAGATGCGATGAAAGATATTAAGAAATTTGAAAAAACTCAAAGAACTAACACCCCTATCATAGCCTTAACTGCTAATTCACTACACGGGGATAGGGTAAAATATATATCTCATGGATTTGATGGTTATTTAACTAAACCTATTGAGATGGAGAAATTGATCAATATTTTAAATTGCTATTTTTAATTTTATGACAAAGGAGATATTTTGAAAATTGTTGATGCTGGCTATGAATTATTATTTATATTAGCTATGTGTGATAAAATATATCACGCCAAAGAGGTAAAGAGTATTGAATCTTTTTTAGCTACCCACTTCGATAGTTTTGTAAAAATTGATATAACAAAGATACATAACAATATTTTGATGTTAAATACAGAGCAAAGATTGAGTAGATTGATAAGTGTAGCTGATTATTTTAAAGATAAAACAACTCTAAAAAGTAAACTTATAATGACAAACTATGCTTTGGATTTAATCATAGCAGATGGTAAAGTTACTGACGAAGAGAGGCTAAGATTTAAACTACTTGGTGAGTTTTGGAATGTTGATTTAGATAGACATATAAATAAAAGATTAAATAAAAACGGATAGTAAAGGGTTTTTTTGATGAAGTTTCTATCTCTTTGTATTGTTCTCCTTCTATCATTAGTTGAAGCAAAAATCATCTTTCCAACTTCCCATTTTGTATCTATCGGTTATGTAAATGATTTTGTCGTAAATAAAAATAAATTGTATGTTGCTAACAATGAGGGAACTATCGATATATTTGATATAAATACTCAAAAAATTGTAGAACAGATTTTGCTTCCTCCCCTCACAACTGCTAGAAATAAACTTATCGCACCAAACATCATTAGTGTTGATTATATTGATGGGAAAGTATTGATTCTAAGTATTGGTGAGAACTCTTATCGTAATGTATGGATATATGAAAATCATGAATTAAAACAGATAATTGATGAAAGAAAAAAGTTAACTATAAAAGAAGCTAGTTTATAGATAAAGATAAAATCATGTTTGGAACATTTGGCTCTGAGATAATTTTACATGATACTTCAGAACAGTACAATGTATATAAAGCTCACATATCACGAAGTGCTATGGGTGATTTCACCCTAAGTGCTGACAAAAAAAAGATGGTAATCTCTGATGAGAGCGGAGCTGTAAAACTTATAGATGTTAAAACTTCAAAAGTTTTAACAAACTATAAAGCACAAAATCTTGATAATGTATATTATGTAGCATATAACGATGGTGTTATTATTAGTGGTGGACAAGATAGAAAGGTTGGTGTTTATGGAGCTACTAAAGAGGATTATTACATCAAAAGTGATTTTATGGTTTACTGCGTTGGAGTAAGTCCAGATGGTAATACTGGTATCTATTCAAGTGGTGAGGAGAATAATCTACAACTCTTCAACACAAGAACAAAACAAAAAGGTGATATTTTAGTTGCCCATAAAACACCCATAAATCAGATTAAATTTATTAATAATAATGAACTATTTAGTATTGGAAATCGTCATGATATTTTTTACTGGAAAATTGATTAATTTTTAACCCGGATTATACAATAGGAATTTATACCCCAAGGGCACCTTCAACACCATTGACTTAAGGATTGGAATCTCGAATTTCAAACGCTAAAGCGTGACTTAGAAAAAAACTAAATTTTTTTCTGTATTCGAGGCTGACAAAGGAAACCAAAGCACTTGCCTCGAATAAATTCGAGGTTCCAAAGTGTCTATATGCTTAAGTCAATGGTGTTGAAGGGCACCTTGCAAAATTTACCTATGCTTGTAATCAAGGGATGTTTAGTAAAAATTTTTAATGAATGTGCCTTGATTGCAATGATAGATTAAATTTTTAATTCTCTATTGCATAATTCGGGTTTAATATATTTCGCTAAAAAACTATTTAACTGATTCGCAAAGTGATGGGCATCTTTTTGTCCAAAAGGTTTTGGTCCTTTAGTTATCTCACCACTCTCCCTTATCTTATCCATCAAATCTCTCATCGCTAAATATTGTTTAATGTTATCAACACTATAAAGCTCACCCCTATGATCAATAGCATGAGCATTTTTACTTATGATTCTATCAGCAAGTGGGATATCAGCTGTGATAACTAAATCACCCTCCTCTGCCATCTCAACTATTTTATGGTCAGCTTCATCAGCTCCTGATTCTACTATCAGATAAGTGATAAGAGGAGATTTTCCAATATTTATTTTTTTATTTGCAACTACAAAAGTTTTAATTTTTAATCGCTCCAATGAACGAAAAAGTATCGGTTTTAGCAAGTTTGGAAAAGCATCACCATCTACGAATATTTTAAGCATTTATAAGAACCTTTTTTTCATCTCTTGATAATTGTTTTATAGCGTACTCCCGTTTACAAGCACTACTTCTATCCTCTAGTATCTCTTTATATACCAAAACAACAGGACGACGGGCTCTAGTGTATTTAGCACCTTTGAGAGAACTATTATGTTCTATTAGTCGCTTATCAACATCTATCGCTATTCCAGTATAAAGAGTATCATCATTACATTTTAGTATATATACAAAATATGGCATACCGAATTATACACTAATCTTTA
>JAYEKJ010000232.1:0-4931 GCA_034660975.1 Campylobacterota bacterium | reverse complement strand
AGTATTGTAACTCCAAGTATCTATCAATCAGTTTTTTCAAAATATGCATCTTCTCATAATACCGATATTGAAGATGAAAATAAACTAACAGATACTATACTAGATGATAAAATATCTATGTTCAAAGAGATGCAAGTTGAAACTTCTAAACAAGCGATGGTATTAAGTAATAATACAGACAAAGCAATTTCAGCCATAAAAGATAAAGATGAAACTAGTTTAAATGAAGTTTTAAAAGAGACTCAAGATTTAAGAAAAGAGATTGAAAAACTCAAAGAAGCTGTTTATAAAGATGAGTTAACACACACATACAATAGAAAATGGCTTCATGATAATTTTTTACATAGTGCTAATGATAAATTTAAATCTGCTGGAACTTTAGCGATTATTGACTTAAACTACTTCAAAATAGTTAATGATACTTTTGGTCATATTATTGGTGATAAAGTTTTGATTTATATAGCAAATAGTCTTAGAAAAACAAAAGAAAATGTAGTTAGATATGGGGGAGATGAATTTATAATTATATTTTCAAATGATACTAAAGAATCAGCTCTTACTAAATTAAACTTTATTCGTGAAGATATTATAAGTAAAAAATTAAAAGCTGGTGATGCTAAATTTAAAGTTAGTTTCTCATTTGGTGCTTGTGAATTTAAGATGGATGATGATTTAAGCTCT
The DNA here is from genome assembly GCA_034660975.1 of Campylobacterota bacterium. Taxonomy (GTDB): domain Bacteria; phylum Campylobacterota; class Campylobacteria; order Campylobacterales; family Sulfurimonadaceae; genus Sulfurimonas. The sequence goes on along the minus strand of JAYEKJ010000232.1, from coordinate 4,250 downwards.
ACGATTGAACTTGCTGATAAAAATATGTATGACGATAAGGTTCAAATCAAAAAAAGAGTTACAGGGATATAAGCAAATCCTCACCACTCTTTAGATATAATCGCGACAATAAATATATTATTTTAAGGCGATTATATGTCATCAAACTCTTACGAACCACAATCAGTAGAAAACAAATATTATAAAATCTGGGAAGATAGAAAGTACTTCGAAACAGATGGCAACAAAGCCATCCAAGAGGAGGGAAAAAACTTCTCTATCATGATGCCCCCACCAAATGTTACAGGTCGTCTTCATATCGGTCACGCTCTTACATTTACACTTCAAGATATCATCACTCGTTATAAAAGAATGGATGGCTTTAAGACTCTTTGGCAACCAGGAACTGATCATGCAGGAATCGCTACTCAAAATGTTGTGGAGAAACAACTTCTTGCTGAGGGAACAACTAAAGAGGAGCTAGGTCGTGAAAAATTCTTAGAGAGAGTTTGGGCTTGGAAAGAGGAATCTGCTGGAATTATGACATCTCAACTTCGTCATATGGGTGTATCTCCTGCTTGGGAGAGAGAAAGATTCACAATGGATGAGGGTCTTCAAAAATCAGTTAAAGAATCTTTTATCCACCTTTATAATGAGGGTCTTATTGTTCGTGGAAACTATATGGTTAACTGGTGTACGCATGATGGAGCTTTAAGTGACATTGAGGTTGAGCATGAAGACCATGATGGTAAGTTTTACCATATCAAATACCCATTTGCTGATGGAAGTGGATTTGTAGAGGTTGCTACTACTAGACCTGAAACATACTTTGGCGACACTGCTGTTATGGTTCACCCTGATGATGAGAGATACAAAGATCTACTTGGTAAAAAAATTAAACTTCCATTACTAGACCGTGAAGTTACAATAATCGCCGATTCTCATGTTGATATGGAATTTGGAACTGGTGTTGTAAAAGTTACTCCTGCTCATGATCAAAACGATTATGAAGTTGGAAAAAGACACGATTTAGAGTTTATTACTGTTTTTGATGAGAAAGGTATTTTAAACGATTATGCTGGTGAGTTTAAAGGTTTAGAGAGAATAGAAGCTCGTGAGATTATTGTTAAGAGACTTGAGGAAGAGGGATTCATTGTTAAGATAGAAGAGCATAAACATCAAGTTGGGCATTGTTACAGATGTAAAAACATTGTTGAGCCTTATATCTCAAGACAATGGTTTTTAAGAAAAGAGGTAGCTGATAAATCAATCGAGAAAACAAACGCTGGTGAAGCTCAGTTTTTCCCACCACATTGGATAAACTCTTATAACTCTTGGATGGGTGAACTTCGTGATTGGTGTATAAGCCGTCAACTTTGGTGGGGGCATCAGATTCCAGTATTTTACTGTGATGATTGTAACCATGAGTTTGCATCTGCTGAAGATTCTCCATCAACTTGTCCTAAGTGTGCATCAAAGAATCTTACTCAGGATCCTGATGTTTTAGATACTTGGTTCTCATCTGCTTTATGGCCTTTTTCAACTTTAGGTTGGGGTAATGGTGACACAGAGATGGATAAACTTTTCCAATCTGATGATATGAAAGATTTTTATCCAAATACTTTACTTATAACTGGTTTTGATATCCTTTTCTTTTGGGTTGCTAGAATGATGATGATGGGTGAACATTTCAACGGTAAACTTCCATTTAACCATATCTATCTTCATGCACTTGTAAGAGATGAAAAAGGTGATAAGATGAGTAAATCAAAAGGGAATGTAATTGACCCTCTTGATATGATAGAGAAATACTCTGCTGATATTTTAAGATTTACACTTGCTATCTCAGCTGCTCAGGGTCGTGATATCCGCATGAGTACAGAAAAACTAGAGTTAAACCGTAACTTCACTAATAAGCTTTATAATGCTTCAAAATATTTACAGATGAATGTAGATGTTTTCCCTGACTTAACTAGCTTTTGCGTAGAAACTGATTTAGGTCGCTACATGATGTCTCGTCTAAACTTCGCTACAAAAGAGGTTCGTGCTAACCTTGATGAGTATAAATTCAACGATGCAGCTCTTGTTATGTACAAGTTTTTATGGAACGAATTTTGTGGTTGGGGTATTGAGCTTTCTAAGGCTGATAAAGGTGCTATTGTTGAACTTGGAGCTATCTTCAAAGAGGCTATGAAACTTCTTCACCCATTTATGCCTTTTATCACCGAGCATCTTTACCATGAGTTATCTGGAACTTCATTAGAGGATGGAGATTCTATTATGCTTATGAAATTTCCTTATAAAGTGAAGCAAAGAAAAGAGGAGGCAAAATTTGAAATTATTATGGATGCTATCGTATCTATCAGAAGGGCAAAAGTTCTTGTAGATTTAGCAAATCAAAAGATAGAAAAAGCATTTATTAAAATAGATGGAATCTCAGATAAAGATAAAGAGATGATGAGTCCATTTATTATTAAATTAGCTAAAATTGAAGTTTTAGAGTTTACAGATTCTAAAGTTGAAAACTCTGTAAGTGATATCTCTGATTTATGTGAATCATTTATCCCAACAGATTCTATAGACCTAAGTTCAATCATCTCTAAACTTACAAAACAAGATGAAAAACTAAGTAAAGAGATAGGAAAACTTAATGGTATGCTTAACAACGAAAGATTTGTTGCCAATGCTCCTGAGGATGTTTTAGCTAAGAATCGTACTCTTTTAGCTGATGCAGAGGCCAAAAAGGTTAAAGTTTTAGAGCAACTTAACTCTCTTCAATCTTAAAACTTTTCCAAGACAAAAAAGTCTTGGAATTAAAATTTATAATTATTCGGGATTATGTTCTAAATTGAGATAGTTTATCTTTTAACATCACAGAACTATCTTCAAGTGAAGCGATCTCTTTAGATATTAGGTTTGTATCATTTACATTATTTTGTACCTCTACACTAATCTCTGTAATTTTATCAATTATATAGTTTGTACTATCACCTGTTTTATGAAGTGCATCTAAGGATACATTCATCGCTGTTGAAGTTTCATTCATAGTCTCAACTGTTAACTCTATTTGATCTCTAGCACTTGCTGAAATATCTATAATCTTATGGATATTATCAGCATTTGCATTCATCTTATCACTCACATCATTAATAGACTGAACAATAACACTTACAGTGGCGTTAATCTCACTTAAACTTTTTTGTGTTCTCTCAGCAAGTTTTCTTACCTCATCAGCAACAACAGCAAATCCACGACCATGCTCACCAGCTCGTGCAGCTTCAATAGCAGCATTTAGTGCTAGAAGATTTGTCTGATCAGCAATATCACCAATCACACTAAGAACATCTGTGATTTGCTGAGCATCATGACTAAGTCTCGCTAAATCATCAATAAGTGCCATCTCAACTTCAGAGTTATTGTTAACCTCTTCTATCATGTTTACTATATTTTTACTAGCAACATCTAGAATCTCACCAACTTTATCTATATCACTACGAACAATATCTGCATCATCAGTAGCCTCTCTTATCATTAAAACTGTTTCTTGAGAATATTTAGTAGTTTTAGTAATAATAGCCGATGTTTCATCCATACTTTTTGACATATTAGCAAAATTATCATCTACAATTTTTACAATAGACTGATTATTATCAGCACTATTTTTCGATTCTATTATTGCTTCTTTTGTTGATGAGATTAAATTATTTAAACTTCTATATATGTTTGATACTTCATCATTACCTAAAGAGTTTTTAAAGAATGTAAAATCTTTATTTTTATCTATCTCTTCAACACTTTTTTGTAAGTTTTGCAAAGATTTATTTATTAATCCACCAAAAAGTGTTCCAAAAAATATTTGTAATATAATAGCAATAATAGCTATAGATAAAATCTGAGTTTGATACCCATCTAATTCATCTCCAAAAGAGATTATATGTTCATTAAGAGATTTATCAGAAAATTGTACAAGTAGTTGTAACTCTTTTTTTGCTTTTAAAGCAACTAAATTATATGAATCGATAGCATCAACTCTATCCTCTTCATCCGCTTCCTCATCGGTAAACTCTTCAACCATCCCAATACCGATAAGACTTAGTGCCTTTGTTCTTAATTCTATATTTTTAATTATTTTTTTAAGAACTTTAAACTCATCATCAGCAGATAATTTTTTTAATTCTAAGATAGATTTTTTTATATCTTCTTGTATCTTTAAGTTTTTATTTTAATAATCGCTTTGAAGTTTTAACTGCGAAGATGCCGCAGTTAAAAAT
>JAYEKJ010000231.1:0-4968 GCA_034660975.1 Campylobacterota bacterium | reverse complement strand
AAGATAGATTTAGATTCTAAAAAAAGAGATGAACTATTTAATTCTTTAAAAGAGGCAGTTGCGACAAAAAGAGCAAAAAATACCAAACCACTAATAAAAGAATTTGAAAAATATAATCTATCTAAAGAGGATGATGCGTTATACCAAGAGATAAAAGAGTTAATTAAGAAGTTTAAATATAAACAAGCAATGGAGTTGTTGTAATGGAGAATCAAAAAACAATTTTAATAGTAGATGATACGGAACTTAATGTAAATACTTTAATCGATTTACTCGATGACAAATATGATATCTTAGCTTCACTTGATGGTGAGGATGCGTTAGAGATTATAGAAGAGGAAGATATAGACCTAATTCTTTTAGATATTATGATGCCTAATATGGATGGATTTGAAGTTTGTAAAATATTAAAAGAGAAGCAAAAAACAAAAGATATTCCTGTGATATTTATAACAGCCAAAACAGATGATGATTCTATTGAGAAAGCTTATGATTTAGGTGGAGTTGATTATATCACTAAACCATTTAGAGCCAGAGAGGTGTTATCAAGAATCGCAAATCATTTAGCATTATCGGAGCAGAGTCATATTTTAGAGGAAAAAGTAAAAGAGAAGACACAAGCGTTACAAGAGATAAACAAAGAGCTAGAGGATACTCAGCGAGAAGTTATATTTACTATGGGTGCAATAGGGGAGAGAAGAAGTAAAGAAACAGGAAATCATGTAAAAAGGGTAGCTTTGTATTCTGAACTTTTAGCTTTTTATTATGGCTTAGATAAAGAGGAATCTAAACTTCTAAAGGAAGCGAGTCCTATGCATGATATTGGAAAAGTGGCAATTGCTGATTCTGTCTTAAATAAACCTGCAAGATTTACCCCTAAAGAGTTTGAAATTATGAAAGAACATGCAACTCTTGGATATGAGATGCTAGAACACTCCACTAGACCTTTACTAAAAACAGCATCAATTGTTGCGATTGAGCATCACGAGAAATGGGATGGAACAGGTTATCCAAAAGGGCTAAAGGGTGAAGAGATACATATATATGGAAGGATAACTGCTTTGGCTGATGTGTTTGATGCTTTAGGAAGTGATAGAATCTATAAAGAGGCTTGGGGTGATGAGGAAATATTTCAACTTTTTAAAGAGGAGAGAGGGAAACATTTTGATCCAAAACTTGTAGATATATTTTTTGAAAACTTAGATAAATTTTTAGAGATAAGAGATAGTTTGGTTGATATTAAAACTAAATCATAATTTAATTAAGATTTGTATAAAATGCCCTCATGGATAAAAAGTACAGAATTTTAATAACAAATGATGATGGTTATGAGGCAAAAGGTTTACTAGAGTTAGTAAAATCTTTAAAAGAGTTAGATAATGTTGAGGTCACAGTAGTAGCCCCTGCAAATGAGAAATCAGCTTGTGGACATTCACTTACTTTGGTTCGTCCACTTAGGTTTGTAAGTGTTGATGATGATTTTTATAAACTTGATGATGGAACTCCTACTGATTGTGTCTATCTCTCTTTAAGTACGATGTTTGAAAATAATAAACCTGATTTACTTGTAAGTGGAATCAATCGTGGCTCAAACATGGGTGAGGATATAACATACTCTGGAACTTGTGCTGGTGCTATGGAGGGTGTTTTGCATGATATTCCATCTATCGCTATATCTCAAGTGATGGATTTTACAGACCCGTCTGGTGATTTTTCTCTTGCTTGTAAAACTATAAAAAAATTAGTAACAAAAATAAGAGAGGGTTCTTTCCCACTTCCACAAAGAGAATTTTTAAATGTAAATATCCCTTTTGGTGTGAGTGAAGCCCAGATGAAAGTAACTTATGCAGGGTATAGATTCTATGCAAATGATGCTCATGTTCACAGAAACCCTAGAGGTGAAGAGCATTATTGGTTAGGGCTTCACCCATTAAACTTTTCTCCAAGAAAAGGTGTAGATGGGATTAGTGATTATGAGGCTATTGAAGCTGGATGTATATCTATAACTCCAATTATGCTTGATATGAGTGCTTATAAATCTATGCAAAAACTCAAAGAGTGGATAGATTCATAGTATGCGATATGAGCGTATAAAAACACTTTTAAAAGATGATTTTACAAAATTAGAAGATGCTAAGATTTTACTTTTAGGTGTTGGTGGAGTTGGTGGATTCTGTCTTGATTGCCTTTATAGAAGTGGTGTTAAAAAGATCACCATAGTCGATTTTGACACTTTTGATATTACAAATCAGAATCGTCAACTACACTCAGAGCAACATCTTGAAGAGGTGAAAGTCCAAGCACTAAAACAGCATTATCCAGAGATTCAAACTATCAACAAAAGAATCGATGAGGAGTGGGTTTGGGGTTTTGATTTTGATGGGTATGATTTAGTTTTGGATGCCATAGACGACACAAAAGCAAAATTAGCTCTTGCTCAAAAATGTCATAAAAAACTGATCTCATCTTTTGGAAGTGCTAAACGACTTGACCCAACAAAGGTAGAGGTATCCGATATTTGGAAAAGTTATGGTGATAGATTTGGTTCAAAGATAAGATATGAGCTTAGAAAAAGAGGTTTTAAGAAAAAATACAAAGTGATTTTTTCCTCTGAGGAGGCTGTATCAAAAGAGAAGGGTAGTTTTGTAGGTGTAACGGCTACATTTGGACTTACTATGTGTGGTGAAGCTATTAAAAAAATAAGAGCCTAGAAATTGAATAAGCAAAATTTTATAATCATCTTTTTTTTATTAAATCTGTTTAGTTCAGTATTTGCTGAGGATTTAGTAGAGTTTGATTATGAGATAGATGCTTACTACTCAAATATATCTGCTTTTATAGATTTAGATAGAGATATTAATATAACTGATGGAAGTGATTTCGTAGAATCTTTAGTTTATAAGAATCTACTTTTAAACTCATTTTCTCCAAATATATTTTTAGTTGAGGCATCTATCCACCCTATGGCATTATCTGGAATCTATTTTAGACATCATCATCAAAGTAGATATGAAGAGAGTAAAATAGATAATTTTAATTGGGTGAAGACAGTTACTGCTGGTTTTGAAGAGCCTTACTCTTTTTCATTTTTTGTTGGCAGAATGATGGTTTTTAAAAAAAAAGATGGTTCCCGTATAGGAAAAAACAGAGCTTATGTTGGTTACTTGTTAAGTGTAGGTAACTATACAATTAAAGATAATTATGCATATGAAGATGAGTGGATAAATATGGAGTTTAAACTAAAAGGGACAAGAGAGAAAGAGATAGAAGATTTAGACTGGAGTTTTAGAGTTGGTGGAAAATTTCATAATAACCATGATTTTGTAGATACACTCTATCTAGGAGCGAGAAGAAAAAGTATAGATTACAAGCAAAGTGTTTTCTCATTTATTTATAATAGTGCTTTTAATACAATGGTGGCGTTTGATGCAAAAAAGTTGCAACTTACAGAAGCTGAGTTTGTTTTAGAGAAGTCATTTCCTCTCTCTTGGAGTGATAAAATGAGTTTTAGTATAGGTTTAGGGTATCTCTTTTATAGTGATGCAAAATATAGGGGAGAATTAAAAGAGGATGGGGTAGATAACCATCAACTTATAATTCGTCCAAACTTTAAGTGGTAAAGGAAAAATATGTTTGATTTTTTAGATTCTGATTGGTTTATAATTGGTTTAGAAGTAGTTTTTGTGATTCTTATATCTTATGATATTAAAAAATATATTGAGACAAAGAAAAAAGAGTATATAACAAATATAGTTTTAACTTTAGGGTTTGCTATATGGACACTTGTTCCATTTTATACAAGTTATATAGGTTGGGAAGATTCTCAAAAGCAAGAGATGTTGAGTAGATGTGAAGATTCTAATGATACAAAGATTTGTAATTGTATAGATGAGACAATCTTTAAAAATTACACTTTTGATGAGTTTACAAAAATAGATAAAGAATCAAAAGAGTACAAAGAGTTTGCAAAAGAGACTAAAGAGGATTGCGAAGATGATGGATGGTTTTGATTTAGAATCCCCTTTGGTTTGTGAGGGGATAATAGGTGATGGGTGTGGTGGTGGAAGGATTTTTTTTATTGAAGAAACTTGTTTAAAAGTTTATGATCCAACATCTAAAGAGAGTATTTTACTTTTTGAAGATATCAATAAACCAAAAAGTATTACAAAAGATGGGTGTATTATTTTTATTGAGTGTGAAAGTGAAACTATACAGTTTGATTTATCGGCTTTACAAAAGAATTAGATATAATAGATTTTAATAATAAAACAAGAGCATTTAAACATTGAATAATTTAACAATAAAAACAAAAGTTATTGCATTAACAATCCTCTATATATTGGTAATCTCTTTTTTAATCGTAGGTTTCTTTTTAAATAGTATTTTATTAACAAATGAAGAGAATACAAAGAGTTACTATAATGAACTATTAGAATCTAGAAAATATGAGATAAAAGGACAAATAGATACAGCTTCCAAAGCGATAGAGAGTTTTTATAATGAATCTAAAATTGAAAATGTTTCTAAATCTGTAAGAGTGACAAGTTTAGATTTTAAAGAAACTCTTACAAGATTTTATAATGAAAACAAAGATAAATTAAGTGATGAAAATCTAAGAGATGAGTTGAAAAGATTTATAAAATCTTATAGATATGATTCTGGTATAGGTTATTATTGGATAAATGATTTTGATTATAAGATGCTTATGCATCCAATTAAGCCAATTTTTGATGGAAAAGTGTTTATAGATACACCAATGATTCCTTTTGTGGAGTTAGGTGTAGATGCTTTAAAAAAATCTGGAAACAATAGTGAAATAATTAGTTATCAATTTTTAAATCCTATAACTAAAGAGTATGAGTTTAAGATATCTAATGTTTTTATATTTGAACCATTTAACTGGATAATAGGAACAGGTGCTTATAAAAGTCACTTGGAGTATAAGTTAAAAGAGAAAGCTAAAAAAGT
>JAYEKJ010000230.1:0-4996 GCA_034660975.1 Campylobacterota bacterium | reverse complement strand
GTAACACTCTACCTTGCATTAACTGGTAAGTACCCCTATGGTGAGGTTGAACCTTTCCAAACACCTGTTTTCAAAGAGGCAAAAAAACCAAGTTTTTATAATAAAAATATCCCTGACTGGTTAGATAGTGTAATACTTCGTGCAATTGCACTCGATAAAGAGCAACGATATGGACACTACTCAGAGATGTCGTATGAGATAAAGTACCCACAAAAAGTAAAACCATTTTTTGCTAAAAACACATCACTAATAGAACGCTCACCATTAGTTTTTTATAAAAGTGCTTTTATTGTGATGAGTATTATCAATTTTATATTACTAATAATTATGAATAAGTGATTATTTATTTTTTGTTACAGAGTGTACAACATTAACGATAGATTCAACTCTTTTAATCCCATCAAGAATTTTTTTTTGAGATTGAATAAGCTCATTTTTAAGTGAGCTTGATGGTAATTCATCTATATCGCAAGTCATAAGTTCTAAATTACCTTTTATATAGGTAAGAGGAGAGTTGATTTGATGGGTGATATATTCAGCTATCTCATCAACTGTTTGAAACTCTTTGTTTTTCATTTTATTTGGGAGACTTCTATTATTTTTGCTTCAAGGCTTGCCAAAGATTTGAAAGGTTTCATCTCATAATAAACTGCTCCACCACGATGTGCTTTTAAAACTTTGTCAAGTGTTGAGTAAGCAGTCATAATAATAACTTTTATCTTAGGATATTTTTCAAGTAGTTTGGGAAGTAAATCTAAGCCATTCATCTGTGGCATCATAACATCGAGTAAAACTATATCTGTATCTTTTTTAATAGATGATAGAGCTGTAACAGGATTTTGGTAAGTTGTGACTGCATGATCTTTTTTACTTAAAAATTTATCAAGTATATTAAGTATCTCTTTTTCATCATCAATAATTGCTATTTTCATCTATTTTCCTTCAAATAATTGTTGTGTTGCACTTTTCATCATCACTTTTGATTTCTCTTGTACCATCTTATCTAAAATCTCAAATACATCTTTACTAGCATGTTCTATATTTAATACCATCTTTTCTATCTCATCTTTTGAACAAATTGCTTTAGTACCACCAGCACACTCTTTAGCTAATTTATTCGCTTCTTTATGTACAATGCTATGAGGTTTGTCAAGTTTAGAGTATGATGGCATATCTCCGAACTCCTCTTTACCTTTTCCAACAGTGTACCATTGACCTAATCTACAATCAGTGTGTTGAGTTTCTGAGAACTCATTCTCTTCACCAAAGAGTAAGGCATATACATTGTGCTTATATATAACATGATCAATTTTTGCTAATGAAGCAAAAATTTGATCACTAAGATATTCAACCTCAAAAACACTTCTTGAAGCATTTTTCTCAAATGAAACAATTTTAGTATATAAATCATCTATTTGTACTTTACTCTCATCTACAAGTCCACCAGCTTTTTCTGTATTCTCCTCTGTTGTTGATGCTTCTTGTTGCATAGTAGCAACAACAATAGATATTTCAGAGGTAGCTTTTTGTGTTTTTTCAGCAAGTTTTCTAACTTCATCAGCTACAACAGCAAAACCTCGACCATGTTCTCCGGCTCTTGCTGCTTCAATGGCAGCATTTAAGGCTAAGAGATTTGTTTGGTCTGCAATATCTTTAATTAAATCTACAACATTTGATATCTCTTCACTTTTGGAGTTTAGCATTTTTGCTCCCTCCATTGTTGTCTCCATATCTTGTAGTAATCTGTCCATATTTTCAGAAGAAGAGGTTATAAGTTCAAGACCATCTACCGATTCTTTTGCTATTTGAGACGATTCATTTTTCATAACTTCTAACTCTTCTAGCATACCAGAAAAAGTTTTTTGTGAATCATTTAAAGAGAACCTAATAGCTTCTTGATGCATCGACATAATATTAGAATCTTTTGCATTTTTTATATCAGTTTTTATGATAGAATAGATAGTATTTCCATTTGATAATGTTTTACTTTTAACATTACCACTACAACCGTTTAGATTAATTTCGCTAGAACCTTTGGTAAGTTCTCTTATTAGTGCAGATGAATCTTTTATAGTATTTTGTGCTAGGGTGTTTTGTAAAATAATATTATTGTTTTTATCAAGAACAACATATATCTCCTCTTGTGAATACTCAAAACTCTCTTTATATAAAGTTTTTTCATTTTCTAACTCAAGAATCTTAGTATTAAGTATATCGATTTGTGTTTTATCTATTTTATTTTTAAAAAACATATAAGAATCCCTAATTTATTTAGAGTCATTCTATAAAGAAATATCTAAGAATAATATTAAATATTATTATTTTTTACTATTATTGTGAATTTAGCACCGTTTGTAACATTTTGAACTTCTATATTGGCATTTATTTTCTCTAAGATAAGTATAACTAAATATAATCCCATACCTGTTCCAGAAAGATTAGCTTTTGTTGTGAAATTTATCTCAAATATTTTATCTATTATACTATCATCTATCCCACCAGCATTATCAATAATTTCGATAATAGTATTATTATCTTTTATATAGCTGTTGATAATTAATTTTGGATTTGGTATATTTTTATGTTTAAATTCATCAATTGCATTATTGATAATATTGATAAGAACATGTTTAAACTCATTTTGGATAACATTGATGTTTATATCATCTGCAATATTTTTCTCCACTTTTATATGGTTAAGTGTTAATCTGTCTTTTAGTAAAATAAGTGTGCTATTTACTATCTCAAAAGATGAAATAGTAGATAATTCTGAAGATGGTCTGAAAAACGATCTAAACTCACCTAATGTTTCTATAATATGGTTGATATGTAGTGTTTGTTTTTTTACATAATCAAGAACAGTACCTTTATCTAATACACCATCTTCTGCTTCCATCTCTAACATCTCTGTTTGCATTTTTATGATGCTTATTGGACCTAGCCATTGGTGGGCTATGGTGTCTATCATCTCACCCATAGATGCGAGTTTCGATTGCTCAATAATAAAATCATTTTTTCTTTTTTCATTGTAAACACTTTGGCTTACTTTATAAATAATATCTAGTAATTGTTTTGGCATAAGAGGTTTAGATGTGAAGTTTGAGATTCCCTCCTTGATCAACTCCATTAGTCTTTGAGAATCGTTATATGCTGAGATCACTATGATTGCTTGATTTGGAGACAAAAAATGGATATCTTTTATCATCTCTAAACCATCTTTTCTAGGCATATTTATATCTGTTATCACAATATCGTAATATTGTGATGTTCTCTTTTTATATTCTATATATTTCTCTAAACCCTCAACCCCATCTACCCCAGTATCCACACTATTAAAAAAATTTTCCAACATTATTTTTGTTGTATTTAATATATTTAAGTCATCCTCAACATATAAAACATTTAAATTCTCAGAATATTGATAAACATCTTTAAAACTATACATCTGAATCCTTTTGTAAAGTTATTTTAAAATTTACACCATTATCTATATTAATCGCTTCTAGTGTTCCATTATTGTGTTTTTGTATAATCATTTTTGACATATATAGTCCAAGTCCTGTTCCATTTTTTTCTAGTTTTGTTGAGTAGTATGGGTCAAATATTTTTGATATAATCGTTGAATCAATACCACCTCCATTATCTTTAATCTCTATGATATATTTACTGTTTTTTTCTGAAGTGCTTATATCTATTTGTCTATCTTGGATATCTCTCTCAATAAAATTATCTTCTGCATTTTTAAGTATATTTAAAATCACTTGCATCATCTCATTTTGGTATATAAGTACATTCTCTTTTGATTTATAGCTAGAGGATATAACAATATTTTTTGAATTGAGTGAGTTTTCAACTATGTTTAATGCTCTTAATATTGCTTGGTTTAAGGGAACAAGCTCTTTTTGTTTGTCAGGTTTAAAAAAATCTCTAAAGTCATCTATTGTATCTGAGAGATGCTGTACATACTCGTTAATATTATTATGGTTTTTTTCCATAAATTTTAAAAACTCCTCTCTATCTTCTTTAGAATCTAAATCATATCTACCACTCATTATTTTTATTTGTATAGAGATAACAGAACTACTAATTGCTGATAATGGTTGTCTCCATTGGTGAGCTATCATATTAATCATCTCACCCATCTGTGCTAGTCTTGATTGTTCTTGAAATTTTTTTTCTTTTTTTCTATTTTTATCTATCTCCTTAGCCACCCTTATCTCTAAGTCTCTATTTAGATTTTCTAACAATAGTTTATCTTCTCTTGAGTTTATGAGGGCTATAAGAGCATTCTTTGCTGGGAGTAAAGTTAATGAAAATTCTAAGTGAACTTCATTACCAAATTTTGTAATACATGTTTTTCTAGCTTTAGATACAGAACCTTTACTTATAGCCTCTTTAATATAGCTTTGATCTTTTATGAGTTCACTTTGTTTGGTTAAATTGTTACAGTTTAGATGTAAAAACTCTTGTTTTGTGTATCCTAAAAGTTCACTATATGCTTGATTTGTTTTTAAAAAATTACCATCCAAATCCATGAGTGCAATGCCACTATCAGCTCCATTTAAAATAGAGTTCAATTTTTTGTTATTTTCTTCGATTAACTTTCTATATTTTAGTTCTTTATATATAAATAGTAAAATAAGAGATAAAAGAATATTTAAGGTGATTAATGAGATGAGATAGATTGTATTTGCATTTTCAATAAATAAAGAATCACTTTTAATAGAAAATATAGCAACAATTTTACTCGTAACAGGATTTTGAACTTTTATAAAAGTGATAATCTTTTTTATATTTGTATCATAAATTGAAAAATTTTGCTTCTCATCCCATCTATTATTAAATATATCTTTTGTTTTTTGAGAGTAGATAGTTTTTTGAGTATTGCTTAGCTTATTGATTGCATTTAGTATCTCTGTTTCAATATGAAAACCTTTAAATTGTGATGGAGTATGACTAGTATTTATATCTTTAAAAGCTTTTTTATCTGTAATCT
>JAYEKJ010000229.1:0-5067 GCA_034660975.1 Campylobacterota bacterium | reverse complement strand
AATAGTGATGGAGTCAAAAAGATGTAAAGAGTAATTTCATAGCCTGATTGAAGTGTTTCCAGATTCAAAAAGATGAGTTTTTTATGAATTTGGAAGTATGGAGAATGTTATGGAATTATTTGGGTTACACATTTTATTTGTATTTTTTAACAAATTTAGATAGAATTATTGCTCATACATTGTATGACATAGTCAGTTTAGTAGGGGTATTAAACTAAGATTTATGAGTTTTACTCATGAATTGACTTTAGGCAGTGGTTTCGACCACTTGCCCTTTATTTAAAAAAGAAGCAGCTGTTTAGGTTCGTTTTTTTCCTCTTGAGATTTTTCACCTATTATCACCTTCATATTTGCAAACTGTTTATCTGTAAACATCAGCATCCTTATATTTCCTCTTTTTACATTTTTCTCTACAAACTCTACCATCCTTTTCTTACCATAACTAGCAGATTCTGGTGAGCTAAAAACCTTTGCATATACAGAGTACTGAATCATCACATAACCCTCTTTTGCAAGTTCATCATGAAACCAATGGTATCTTTTCTTATCTTTCTTTGTTTTTGTTGGCAAGTCAAACATTATCATGTGCCACATAATTTTAAAAGAACTCATTTTTCATATACTCAGAATCAATATTTGGGAAAAACAGATTTTTTGCTGTACTGTTTACTACACATTTTTTATACTCTCTCACAAAAAGCTCCATCGATTTACTCAAAGTTGATTTACCGCCATTAATATCCACACACTCTAAAAGTAAAATATTTACTAAATCTCTTTTTATATTTACACTTAGGTTATTTGCTTCTATGTACTTTGTATTTAAAAGTATTTTGACATATAAATCACAAAATGGGCGAAAAGGTTCTATAAGGTCATCTACAAGATTAAAAGCGTTATATTTGTTTTTATGCCAGATTCCAAATACTGGTAAGAGTCCGTTAGCACTCACAAGTCTTGCTATACTAGCTCTTAAAATGGCATAAGTGTAGTTCAACATAGAGTTAATAATATCTTCGCTACCTTGTTCTCTTCTAAATGAACGATTAAATAAATCTGTCCAGTAGATTCTTGCTGATTGAGCTTCATCACCATTGTTATCGTAAAGTTCTACTTTTGTAGATAATTCTCTTAGCTCTTTAGATTTTGCTTTATTAAAAAAATTCAACACTTCAGCTTGATTATAAATCTTTGATTTTATGATACTTTGCCACATAATATCTATGAAATTTTGAGTAATAAGAATCTGTTGATGAGCTATCTCACTCATTGTTGAGTGAGTATGGTATGGGGAGAGAATCGCACTAGGATGGAACTCCTCATCTATAAATAAAACTGCTATGTTATTTTTAGATAAAAGTTCTATAACCTTGCCAGTTATACTAAAGCGAGTGTTATCAAAGAGTATAAAATCTATATCTTTTATGCTTACAACTACCTCTAACTCCTCCTCATAAAAGAGTAATACAAGATTGGAGTTTTTTATTTTTATCTTACAAGGTTTTGTAAGATGAACAACTTTTCCACTCACTTTATAACCTCTTTTATAAACTCTAAGAGTTCACTCCTTGCATCACCTATCACTTGGTATGATTTTATATTTCCTATGATGTCTAGGTTTAGTTTTATTATGCCAATAGAAGCATTTACACTTTGTTGTTTTGAACCACTTTTTTTACCTTTATCCATTTTACAAAAAGATTCTGGTTGAAATTCACTTGCAGATGGATACCTAGAGTTAGAAAATGATGCAATCCCTTTATCATCTAAAAAACTGACAATCTTCCCACCTCTAAAACTACCATCAGGATATACAAAAAATACTAAATCATTTTTAAAAACTTTGAAATTATTGTTATCCTCTTTTTGAATCTTATCAAAGTTAGTAACATCGATTCTTTCATACTTTAGTTTAGATTTTTCAAGTGTAGCCCTAAACCCTATAAAAGTTTTCTCCTTAGTAGCTAGTCCACCCCGAATCTCAAAACCGGTAAGATTTGTTTGGTAAAACTTAACCTTTCTTATAACATTACCATTGTTGTCAATTATATCACTATGAATAAGCTCATCTAGTTTAGCTTTTGCTTCACTCATACTCTCTTTATTTTTCTTATCTAAATCTACAAAACTATCTAATAAGGTGACTATTTTTTCTGCTCTTTTTTGCACTATTTTACATATTACATCTTTTGGATTTGTTTTGTAAGTAAACATCTTTTTTAAGATATTCTTTTCAAAGTTTTCCATAAACTTATCTGATGATGTTGTGTTTGTAGTTTTCAAATCAATAAACTTATTAATTAGTCCCTCTCTGACTGTAAAGATTCCATTTGATTTTTTTGCATAGATGGTATCTTTATGAATCTTAGAAACCATAGGCTTTTTAGAAACCCAAAAATTTACAGCTTTGACATTTGAAAAAATATCCTTATAAAAGATAGAATCCTCACCAAACTCATTGTATTTATCTTCTATCATCTCTATGAGTTCTTTAGGTTCTATCCCCTCTATAAGTGGAATCTCTTTTTTTATCTTCGCTCTTGCTTCATCATCTATTACACCCATGTTGTCCCTAAAAGTGTTAGATAGTTTTTGAAGCCACGATTGATTCGTAAGACCTATAAGAATCGCATCTATTGCATGGTGAATATTTGTATCTCTAACTTTTGTTTTTACTTGGAGTAGTTTTCGTATGTTTGAAGTTGCTCTCCCTTGAATATGTCTTACAGCACTTCCATCATTTTGCTTTTTTTCATTTGGAAATGGATAATATCTTTTTAGAATCTTTGCAGTTAAAGCTTCTATGTAACTTGTGGCTCTTAAACTTTTAGATTCAAAAGTATCTTTAAAAGTATCATCAAGATTAGTTGCAAGAAGATTAATTTTCTTTTTCCAGTTAATTTTATGTTCACTAAAAAGATACTCAACTCTATTTACAAAAGCCTTCTTATCTTTTATAAAATTGATAGGGAGTTGATTTGATTTTTGCAGATTTGTATCACGATGTACTAAAACAAAATTATGCTTCACACTTAACCCACCTAAGCTTTGTGGCACGATGTGGTCTAAATCTACACTATTTGTAAATATATCCTCAAAACCTATGTTCTTTCCAGTATAAATATCTAGTCTTTTTTGCTCTTCCCACATTAGAATCTTTCTTGCATATTTTTTTAGATTCTTACCATAAGAATCTGCTATTTTTTGATACTCTTTATTTAGCACTATCTCATCTATCTGTTTCTCTAATGCTCTATTTGCCTTCTCAATATCTTTTTTTGTTTGCTCATTTTGACTTAATTCTCTTGTACTCTCAACTCGTATCTCATCAAAAGCCCCATAAGTAGTATGAAGGTGTTTTATAAGCCTTAAAGTAGCACTTACTACATATTTGACTGGGTGGTTATTTATCTCTAAATTATCATCATTTTCAAAAGTATTAGTATGGAGATATTTAACACCTTTTTTAAACTCTGAATAATCCTCTTTTCTATCAAGATTTAATTTTTTCTTAATATCATCAATTGTCAATCCCTCTTTAAAATAAGGTATAAATTTCATCATAGCGTGGTGGGAAATATTTAAACTATTTCCATCTTTTTCCTTTATAAGAGAGATAATAGTTTCTTTATCATCTACCTTATCTTTTAACTTCTCATATATGGCATGAGGTGCTTTTTCATAAGCTAAAACATCAAATATCTCTTTAAGAATCTCATATTTGTTCTCTTTTTCAAAAGCACTTAAAATAAAGCTATTATTTATTTTAGATAAACTATTAACAAAATGAAATTTTATAATTTTGTTTTCTTGTTTTTTCCCTTTGCTGAGATGGCTATCTTCTTTATTAAAGATTCTAATCTCATCATTAAGTTTTAAAATTTTTCGTATATCTTTATATTTAATATCAGTAATATTTTTACCTTTTTTTATCTTAGTAAAAAAATCATCTGCTACAAGTTTTATCTGTTGGGGTGTAATATTTATTGTAGGTTTAGTATTAAATGTGATGTTTGAAACTGATTGATACATTTTAAAAATATCTGAGAGTAGAGAATACTGATGTGCTACTTTTTCCTCTATGTAATACTCACAGTTTCCAAATAGATTCATATCGTTAGTTGAATCTTTTTGGTCATCTATGGTTTGAATTAGTTTTTCTATAAACTCTTCAACTTCAAAATTTAGGTTAAATAATCCAAACTTATTTTGAGCTAGGATTATTTTTCTAATCTCATCATTAATGTATTCTCGTCTAATCATATAGTTATAATTATCATGATTCCTAAAGACTGGATTTGTTTTTTGAATCTCAACCTCATAGATAATCTGAGCTATTGTTTTATCTGGATACTGAGTTTTAAGATTCTCTATTGTTTGTAAAGCCTTTTTAATTTGACCTTTTTCATCATCCTCTTTGAGATTTTTTTTCTTATCCACTTCAATTTCAAGTTTCATACATAACTCTTCAAGTAAATCATCACTATCTAAAGATTTATACCCTCTATGTTTAGCTAAAGCATATAAAATTGTAAAAAGTTCACCAATTTCAAGCTTCTCTTCAAAAACTTTTTTTGCTCTGAGCTCCCATTTATTAATATAAATATTTTCTTTTTCTTGATTTAAAAGAGCATTTTTAGTAGAAAGTTTAAAATTTTCAAAAAGTTGTGAAAGATTTATTTTTCTCTTTTTTCGTAAAGTATAAAGTTTTTTTGCTGAGACACTAGCACTATGTAAAAGTTTCTTAGATTTTCCATCTTTATCGGTAGGTTTATCAAACATACTTACACCATAATCTATAAGGGAATATCTATCATTTTCAAACTCTTCTAAGATAGAATAGCCTATAGAAGTTATACCTAAATCTAAACTCAATATTTTTTTACTCATGAAAATCCTTTTTATATTAAAACTAGTTATTTTATATTTATTTAAAAATGCATTATAGCATACTGTTATCTGTGAAAAAAAGAAACTCTAAAATTAGTTATACTTCCAAATTATCTATAAGGCAGAAAATGAAAACAGCAGTTGTAACAGGAGCTAGTAGTGGAATCGGTAAAGAGA
>JAYEKJ010000228.1:0-5130 GCA_034660975.1 Campylobacterota bacterium | reverse complement strand
ATAACTACTTATTCAAGGAACATTATAGCGAAAGTAAACAGAAAATCATCAATTATGGGAACACGGAAAATGTCCTGTTAATTTACAAATATAGTTAAAAATATGACATATTGCAATAATTGCAACACTTTTATATTTATTTGATAATTATCCTTAAAGAAAAAGTGTCCCTTTAGTAAGAAATAATCCCTTATTTGGACAAAGTGTTCCTTTATTTGTTATAAAAGGGATTAAAAGGAGATAATGTCCCTTAAGGAATCAAAATTAAATAAAATATAAATCTTAGTGTACTTTACTCTTTTTCTTAGTCAGCACTTTTGGTGGTGTAAATTTTTAATTCTCTATTGCATAATCCAGGTTTAACAATCAATTAACAATAACTATGTAAAATCTAAACTATAATAATTAAGGTAGCACCATGATTACAAATGAGAATGTGACAAAAATCTATAAGATGGGTGAGGTTGATTTAACCGTTATTAAAGATTTGAATCTAACTATCAACTACGGGGAGTTTATCGCCATAGTTGGACCTAGTGGGAGTGGTAAGAGTACAGTTCTTAATATCATCGGTTGTTTAGATAAACCAACTACTGGTAAAGTGATGATAGATGATGTTGATATAACAAAACTCAACACAACTGAGTTGGCTAACTTTAGAGGTGAAAACATCGGTTTTATCTTTCAAAGTTTTAATCTGATTCCAGTCCTCAATGTTTATGAAAATATAGAGTATCCTCTCATCATGATTCAAAATCTTCCTCAAAAAGAGCGAGAGAAAAGAATCATGAAACTACTCAAAGATGTTGATATGCTTGACCAAAAAGATAAATTTCCTGACCAACTATCAGGTGGTCAAAGACAAAGGGTAGCAATCGCTAGAGCCTTGGTTACAAAGCCTAAAATCGTGTTTGCAGATGAGCCAACAGCAAATCTTGATACAAAAACATCCAACCAAATTATCACTCTTATGAGGAATATACAACAAGAGTTCAACACCACATTTATCTTTGCCACGCACGATGAAAAAATAGTAACAGCAGTTGATAGAATCATAACTCTTGTAGATGGGGTGATAGTTGATGATAAAAAGGTTCTCTCATGAAAAATATTATAAAAATGTCATTTAGAAATCTCCTTAGAAGTTCAAGAAGAACTATGCTAACAGCGAGTTTAATAACCATCGGTGTTATGTTTGTGTTAGTCTATGCCTCTTTATCAGGAAGTTTCAAATCTTATATGGTTTCACAAGTAACAGATTCTATGCTTGGGCATATTCAGATTCATAAAAAGGGGTATATCGCTTCTGTTGACAACCTCCCACTAGATAAGAATCTCAATGAAAAGCAGATAGATAAAATCACTCAGCTTTTAGATGAGAATCCCTATATTGAGAGTTATACATTTCGCCTAAAACTTGGTTCTATGTTTTCAAATTATGTAGCTTCAACTGGAATCAGACTTAATGGAATCGACCCTGTAAAAGAATCTTCAACACTTCCACTCTTCTCATCTCGCCTAAGTGGAATCGATACAACTTCACTTAAAGAGGGTTCAATCTTAGTTCCTGAGCTTATCGCTAAGGGGATGAAGATTAAAAAAGATGATACCGTAGTTCTTGTAGCTACAAACCAAAAAGGTTCAGTAAATGGGCTTAACTTTAAGGTGGCAGGAACGATAGAACCTATCTCTGGACCAGGGGGAAGAGATGGGTATATCCATATAAAAGATGTTAAAAAACTTCTTCGTCTAAGAGAGGTGGAAGTGAGTGAGGTGGTGATTCGTTTAAAAGATGTAGCAGATTTAGAAAAAGCTATGAAACTTCTCAAACCACTCTCTATGATAAAAAACCAAAAGGACAAAGCAGTTTTTGAGATTCACACTTGGAAAAAATTAAGCCCTTTTTATAACATTGTAAAGATGTTAGATATTATGGATATATCTATTAAAATCATCCTAATCTCGATAGTTCTTATCTCGATTCTAAATGTGATGGTGATGAGTGTTTATGAGCGAATCAAAGAGATAGGAACTATGGCTGCTATGGGTACAACACCAGCTACAATTACTAAAATGTTTTTAAGCGAGGGTCTAATGCTTGGTCTGTTTGGTGCTATTGTTGGGTCCATTTTATCATTTATCATTGTTACCATCATCAATGTAGTTGGAATCACCTTCTCATTTGGTCGGCAAGATGGACTAACACTTAACCCTACACTAGGGTTAAATGAGGTGTTAGTTGTGAGTATGATAGTTATTTTAATCTCACTCATCGCTTCAATATCACCAGCAAGAAAAGCATCAAAACTCAACCCTGTTGATGCTCTAAGACAAAACTAGGAGAATCTAATGAAATTAATCACATTTTTACTCTCACTTAGCATCGCTCTAAGTGCAAATATCCTCGAAGATATAGATAGAAAACTAACCCCTGTCTCAGCACAGATGTATAAAAAACTTATAAACATTGAACCCGATGGGGAGAGAAAAGAGTTTCTTATTTTTCAAGCTAAAAAAGATAAGGATAAGATGGTTTCACTATTTTTAGCTCCCGATAGTGAAAAGGGTCGTGCAACTCTAAGAGTTGGGGAAAATATGTGGCTTTACATCCCAAATGTTGGTCGCCCTCTTAGAATCACCTCTATGCAGTCTGTTGTTGGTGGAGTTTTTAACAATGCCGACATCATGAGACTTGATTTTTCTACTGAGTATAATACTGTCAAAGAGGAGGATAAGGGGGAGTATCTACTTTTAGAGTTACAAGCAAAAAATGATACTGTCTCTTATGACAAACTTCTTATGCAAGTGGATAAAAAAACACTCTCACCTATTGTAATCGAGTGCTACACATCAACAAAGATGCTGATAAAAACACTTTATTATAAAAAGCCTAAAGATTTTGGAGATGGTATCTCTCGCCCATCGGTTGTTGAGACTATGTCGCCTATGTATAAGGGGTATAAATCGATTATGGTTTATGGAAAAATCACACCCAAAGAGTTTAGTGATGAGGCTTTTACACTTGATAACCTAGAAAAAGCATCTGATTTAAGACAATAGTATCTTGAAAAAAATATTTTTATCTTTCATGGTTTTTAGCATCTTACTTCATGGGGATGATTATGATTTTGATATGGGTGCGATAGAGCAAGAACCTTATGAGTATAGTGGTTATCTACGACTAGAAGATAAACTCCAACGACTCAACAAGCCCTCAAAAGAGATGCAAAACTATCTCCATCTTGAGGGTTTGTTTGATTTCTCATACTCTTATGAATCTCTCAAGTTTAAAACTTCACTTATGGCGACACACGATTATATAAAAGATAAGATGAGTGAATCTTCTTACCAAACAAATGAACTTTATCTGGAATCTAAACTTTCAACAAACCATACTCTTTTAGTGGGTAAGGAATCTCTCCAATGGGGAAAAGCTTACTTTTTTAATCCTGTTGCATTTTTTGATAGAGTAAAAGACCCATCTCAACCAACACAGGTGAGAGAGGGTTTTATCATTGCCAAATATAGCTACAACAAAAGTTTCTCTAGCGAATTACAAAATCTTAGTTTTAACCTTGTTTATCTGCCATCAACAAAAAATATTAATTCTGATTATTATGAGATAGTTACAAATGGTGAAGATGCCAACAACATAGCGATGCGACTCTATCTACTCCTATATGACACAGATATTGATATTATCTACAACTATTCAGATAAGGCAGATGATAAAATAGGCTTAGATTTTTCAAAAAATATAAAAACAAACTTTGAGATTCATGGTGAAGTTGCAAAGGTTTTAGATTCTACATATAGTTATCTTTTTGGATTTCGTTATTTAACAGAATCTGACTTAACTATCATAAGTGAGTATCTGTATCGCTCAAATGGTTTAACAAAAAAGGAGATTGAGGTTTCTACATCTACTTTAGCATTCATCGCAAAAAATTATGCGATAACTCTTATAACCCAAAAAGAGCCATTTGAGTACCTATACTCTAGCATCTACTACAAAAATATGATCAACTTGCAAGACCATTCACAACAAAATAAAGTGGGAATAACTTATAGTTTTAAAAACAATATGAATCTTGATATATCTTATAACATTAACAGTGGGGATGATTTAAGTGAGTTTGGTAAAAAACAGATTCAAGATTTTTTATGGTGTCGTTTGAGTTGGAACTTTTAAAATAAAATTCAAAAATAATAATTAAACATAGCCTTGTATGTTTGAACACTATCTTTATAATCATACTTAAATTGTAACTGTGTGTTTTGTGAGATTCTAAAACTTTGAGAGGCTTTGATGAGTAACTGCTTCTCACCGTTATCATAATACCTATCTGTTAGCTCTATATTTGTATTCATAAAAGCATATCTATCAACTATTAGACCTACACTTCCACCTATCGCTGTTGACACCTTTGTGGTGTTATAAAGGAGTGGATCAACCATAAAGTAGATAAACCCCAGCTCATTACCCCAACTAAGACCAGTACCAAGGCTAGCTATTAGATTAGTATCCTCTTGTAAAGAATCTCTATCAAACCCTAGTTTCATTCTCCATGAAAAGGCTTTAATAAACTCTGACCTTTGTGCTAAAGAGACTATTGATAAAATCGTAGCTTTTTGCACCTCAACTGAATCATCAGAGTAAGATAGTTCAAGATTCAAAAACTCTATCTGTGTACCTCGCAAAAACCCATAGTTACTATCTTCTAAATCATGATAAGCTGGACGAAAACCTAAATATCCTATCTCCTTACCATCTTTGAATCCTAGCCCTGTGGAGAGTTTTACTGCTCTATGGCTATTGAGTGGATTAGATGGTGTTTTGATATCCAACTTTTTCCCTAAACCCAGTTTTGCACGGGAGTGTGAAATATCATAAAAAAGTTGTAAAAACTCTTTTTTACCCATATCATTTTTTGCAAATGAATATTCTAAAAGCTCTAACGATGCCTCTAAAATATATCTTTTTTGTTGTATTGGGATATTCACATCGTTTAAAATATCATCATAGTTTATTTTTGAATCTATAAGTTTTTTTGGCATCTTAACAAACCTAGATTCTATTAACTTCTCATACTTTAAGAGTTTTGTTCTTTTTGATGCTCTGTAACTAGT
>JAYEKJ010000227.1:0-5242 GCA_034660975.1 Campylobacterota bacterium | reverse complement strand
AAATTTTTAATGAATGTGCCTTGATTGCAATGATAGATTAAATTTTTAATTCTCTATTGCATAATTCGGGTTTAACTATAAAAGAGTGAATTTGATTTCATATTTGCTTTTTTGGATGCCATTAAAACCATCCCTATCCCTATACAAGCCGCAATAATTGCTGAACCTCCATAGCTCAAAAATGGGACAGAGATTCCTTTAATTGGTGTTAATCCACTAATACCATAAGCATTAAGCATAAATGTAGATGATAATAATATACCAATACCTATACAAAAAAGATATATAGTTTTATCCTCTGTACGGTTTGCAATTTTAAAGATTCTAAGTATTATCCATAAAAAAATCATCACAACAAATAAAACTCCAAGAAATCCAAACTCTTCTGCTAATCCAGCTAAAACAAAATCGGTATGAATCTCACTCAAAAAACCAAGTTTAAAAGTTCCATTTGCCATCCCTGAACCAAAGATACCACCATTATGTATAGCATTTAAAGAGTGTCCTATCTGATACGGAATTTCATCTACTGGTATTCTTAATTTATCTGATATAGAGTTTGGTAAATATGGTAGAAGAAAATCTTGTTTACTAGACCACCATGATGCAAAACGCTTAATTCTATGGGGGAAAAATAATATAAGTACTATTAAACCCACCATTGCAACAGATAATAGACTAAAAAATAGTCTAAAACTACTTCCTCCAAATAGAAGTAATATGAGAAATGTTATAGCCAATACCATCACTTGCCCTAAATCTTTTTGAAAAACAGCAATTGCGGCAACTGCTAAACCAAACAAAAATATATATTGCCAAATTCTTAGAATCTCCTCTTTAATCCCCATCCCATCATGATTGTTTAGTTTTCTTGAAAAACTCCAAGCTAAAAAGAAAATAAATCCAATCTTAAAAAACTCTACTGGAGCTAAAGAGAAACCTGCAACTTTTATCCATCTTTTTGCACCACCAACTGCTGAAACTAAGGATTCTGGTAAAAATGGCATAGCTGCCATTAAAATTGCTGAGCCTATAAAAATTGTAAAGCCAATTGGCACTAGCCATTTGTCAGGGTTTAATTGTGCAAGAGACCACATAAGTATAATTCCAATAAATCCAAATATAGCTTGACGAATAGCAAAATGAAGCTCTTTAACACCAAAAAGAAGCGTTACATAGGAGGATAATGAATATGCTAATATGATACTGATTCCAATTAGAAGAGATACTAATGTAAAGAGTTTTCTATCAGCAGCCATGATATATTACTTGATTTTATTGATTTTTAAAACAAACTCAACTTCTGCTTTTGAGATATGAAGCTCTTTTGATATAGTTTCTAAAGATACACCCTGTTTAAATAATGATATGATTTTTTCATCATCATTTCCATGAACAGATGATGGGATAGAGATCTGTTTCACACCATTTTCAAGTGATGTAATTCTAGAATCTATCTGTGTATCGATAGTTTCTAAGTTATCTTGTACCCTCTTAAGACTTATAGAGATTGGTTGTATCATATCATAAACTGTTCTCTCAACCTCTTGATAAATCTCAGTATCACTCATTCTACTTCTATTTTCAATAATAGTTTTTTGTGTCTCTTTCACTTTATTTTTCATATAGTAAAGTTCTCTATTTAACTCTTCAACAACCGTTGCAACTGAACGGATATTTTTACTATACTCTGCATCTTTTGTAAAAACATAATAAAGAAGATATAAAATTATCCCAATCATAAAAGCTAGTGCATATTCTGTGTTAGAGTAGTTAAAATTCATCTATTCTCTCTTGCTTCTCTTATAAGTACACGCTCTCTTGCAGTTAAATATGCACCCCACTCTTTCTCATCTCTTTCATGGATTTTAACAATCTTTGCTAAAGTATTACTCTGGGCTACAAAAAAAACTGCTACATCTCTTTTTGGATGAACTGGCATCTCTACGCGACCATAATACTCTACCCCAACATCTAAAATCTCTTGGGATAAATTAAAATATTCAAAACCAATAGATTCTATCTGAGCCTCTAAAGTTAATGAGATTCTTTTAGGCTCTTCATCTTTTAAAAATCTCTCTAATGAATCTATTTTATTATGTAATTCAACTACAAGGTTTAATAAAACAGGATCAGTTTCTGAAGTCTCACCTCTAGCTTTTGCTAACTTCAACCATTTGTTAATTGGATTGTCATCAGAATCACTAAGTTGTTGATACTCTCTATCAAATAGTTCTCTTTGAGTTATAGCCTTAGAAAAAACTAAACTTATCGGTGCAGGAACTAATCTAGGCATTATACAAGAACCTTATCTAAAATAATAAGAACTAAAAATGCAATCCCTAAATAACCGTTCACTGTAAAAAAAGCACGATCAATTTTTGTAAAATCTTTTCTAACTAAATGGTGTTCATAACTAAGTAGCACTGCACTTAAAACTACTGCTCCAAAAGCATAGATTCCAAGTCCAGCGACCCAAGCAAACAATGCCCAAAAAATCACACTCAACATATGAAAAAGTGCTGATATAAAAAGTGTAGCATCTGCTCCATAACGAGATGGAATTGAGTGTAAGTTGTTATCTTTATCAAACTCTATATCTTGAAGAGAGTAAAGTAGATCAAACCCTGCAACCCAAAAGATAACACCCAAACTAAGAATCACTGACCAAGCAGGGATAGTAGCCTCAACTGCAATTACACCAGCGATAGGAGCAAGACCTAGCGAGATACCTAAAATAATATGAGCTAAAGATGAGAATCTTTTAAAGTAGGAGTAAGAACCAAGCACAAAAAGAATCGGTAAACTTAACTTAAAAGCTAATGGGTTTATCATATATGCAACTGCTACAAATACAAAAGCATTTACAGCAATAAAAATTAATATACTTGTAGCATCTAAACGACCATCTACATTTGGACGAGAAGCTGTACGGGGGTTGTGAGCATCTATATCCCTATCGGCATATCTATTTACACCCATAGCAAAATTTCTAGCACTTATCGCTGCAAATATCCCCATAATAAACAACCAGGTTCCAAACCATCCATCAGCAGCTACTATCATAGCAATAAAAATAAATGGAAGTGAAAAAATAGAGTGTTCAAACATCACAAGTTCATTAAAATCTTTTAATTTTTGTATAATTTTTTGCAATTTTTACCTCATAAAAATAATTAAGACCTATTTTAGCTAAAAGTGAGTTAAAATTTGATAATTTTAAAGAGTAATATTTTCTACAAGTTCAATATTTTTAGGTGTAACAACAATCGCATCAAACATAAAGTCGATCTCTAAACTATTTTTTTTCATATATATATGAGCCGTTTTTATAAGTTTAGATAATTTAGACTTAGTGATATTTAAAATAGCAGATTCATAATCAAGCCCACTTTTCACCTCAACAAAATGAAAAACCCCATCTTTAGTAGCGATAACATCTATCTCACCAAAACGGGAATAAAAATTTCGCTCAATAATCATAAAGCCATTTTCATCAAGATAGAGACAAGCTTTATCTTCTGCTAGGTTTCCTTTTGCTCTGCTCATGAATTTTATCTCTTTATTTAAAAAGCTGAGAATGAGTTCCCAGTCTTGCTAATACAATCTCATTATCTTTTGTATAATATATCACTAGTAAATCACCACCTAAATGAAGCTCTCTAAAACCTTTATATTCACCTTTTAACTCATGATCTTTTGATTCTGAGGGCAACTTTTTATCTTCTAAAAAAATATTAAAGTAAACTATCATCTTCTCAAATTGAGAATTTGCAAGTTTTACTTTTTTAAAATCATTAATAAACTGTTTATGTCTTGAAAGCTTCATTTAGTTTTTATTTCATCAAAACTGAATTTTTCTATATTTTTACCATTGACAATATCATCTAAAACATTATTTGTAGTTTCATTTGGTATTTTTATATCAAAAGGGATACTTTTTGTCATAGAAACTTGTGCTAAAAACATATTAACAGCATCACCCATACTAATCCCTAGTTGTGCAAAAACCTCTTTAGCTTCCTCTTTTATCTGCTTATTTAGTTTTATACTTGTTGTTTCTTTAACTACTACCATAATAATACTCCTCGCAATAATAATACTTTAGTATTATTATATGGATTTTTTACATTTTTGTCAATTTGTATATAATTTTATCTATTTCTTAAATTAACTTTGTTATTTTCTTTAACTTTTTTATCATAAAACTCAGGCTTATTCTTAAAACTCTGTTCACCATCTAAACCTTTCAATATTTCATCAAGTTCGCCTACACAAACTTCACCTTTCATACCTTTTGTTTCAGCTTTTATATCTCCATCTTCATCTATCTCTATTATTACATTATATTCTTGCATAATTTTTTCCTTTTATCTCATTTATAAGTTTATTTGTTGGATAACCTGTTATTTTTATATTTGAATCTTCATCAATCTCTATCTCAACATCACTATTATTAAATTTCCAAGTGTCTGTAGAATCATTTAAAATATAAACTATTTGATTATTATTTTCCTTAGTATCATCATATCTCCCAGCTACTAAAATATCTGTATATTTCAATAAACTTATTTGCTCTTTTTTAATAAGTTCATCTTTATTGAATCCAGTAAATATGTGTAAATCTAATAATGTTTTTTCTTTAATTAGTTTCGCCAATTGAGAGAGTTCACTTGATTGTAAAAAAGGTTCACCACCACTAAATGTTACACCATCTAGTTTATGTTCTAAACTCTTAATCTGAGTAAACACCTCATCAACACTCTTTAAAATTTTGTTTTCAAAGCTCCAACTCTGTTGATTCCAACACCCAATACATCCTAAATCACACCCTTGAAGCCACAACACATATCTACAACCATTTCCATTTACATAGTTTGATGTTTCAATATTGTAGATATTTAACATTAATAGGTTCTTTTTTGAAGTACAAGCTTAATTGTATTGTCTTCTCGTATCTCTTTTTTAAGTTTGTATCCTTGCTTTTTAGCATTTGCAATCAGTAAATCAGCTTTTTCTTCTCTCATTATTCGTTTTTCTTCTTCTATTTTTAATCTTTCCTCTTGGGCTACCTCTTCAAGATAGATATTGAACTTTTGAATATAAAGAGATTCTACTTGCTTTATTTCACTCGCTTTATTCTCTCCATCATAGTAATCATATTTATTAAATACAAATTGATTATTTTTTATATCAATATCAAATCTGCACTCATTTATAGCCTCTTGTGCTAACTCCATAT
>JAYEKJ010000226.1:18927-21939 GCA_034660975.1 Campylobacterota bacterium | reverse complement strand
GGTTACGAAGTTGTTTAGTCTCAAAGAGATGAGACTAATTAGTTATGAAAATTTCCACCAATTTTAGCATAAACAAGTAGGTTAGCGATACTTATAGCACGAGATGAGATTTTGGCACTTTTTCTTAATGCTCTTAGCATTTTATGAAATTTTTCAAAACTATCTGAGTGTTGTGAATCATTAGCTTGAACCACAAGATTTCTCTCTACCATCTCATAGAGATCATCTGTTTTATTCTCTTCAATTAAAACATCATTATAGATTTCACAAATCTCATCTTCATCGTCTATATTTATCATATTTATAGAAAGTTCTACTGCTTTAACTGTTGAAATTTGCATAGGAACAGCATATTCGTTAAGAGTTTTAACCTCTATCTCTTTACACACATCTGTAAAACCTCTTATGAAACTTCTTGTGTTTGAACAAGCACGAGATAGCTCATTTGTGATTTTAAGATACGCTATAACTTGTCTTAAATCTCTTGCTTCTGGAGTATAAAGTGCTAAAACTTTAATGATATTGTTGTCAATATCATCAGCTTTAGAGCTTATGTTTTTTATATGTGATTTAGCTTCACTAAACTTAGAATCATCACAAGTTTGGATTGCATCTAAAAGTAACTTATTTGCATTAACAAGTCCATCACCAATATTTTTTATCTTCTCTTTTATTATTTGTAGGTTCTCTTCAAATTTTGGTATCATTTTTTTCCTTTTCTTAACCGAATCTACCAGTTATATAATCTTCTGTTTTTTTCTCTCTAGGGTTTAAAAAGATTGTTTCTGTTTTATCATACTCAACCAAATCACCCAAATACATAAAGGCTGTAAAATCACTGATTCTAGATGCTTGTTGCATATTATGTGTAACGATAGCGATACTTATATCTTTTTTGAGTTCCACTAAAAGTTCCTCAATCGCTCCAGTACTTATAGGGTCAAGTGCTGATGTTGGTTCATCAAAAAGTAAAACCTCAGGTTTAACAGCAACGGCTCTTGCGATACAAAGTCTTTGTTGTTGACCACCTGAAAGACCCATAGCAGATTTACCTAGTCTGTCATGAACCTCTTTCCATAATGCACCATCTTTAAGAGCTTGTTCCACTCTGTCTGCTAGTTCAGTTTTATTTTTAAGACCAGCTATTTTAAGACCATAAGCAACATTGTCAAATATACTCATTGGAAATGGTGTAGGTTTTTGAAAAATCATCCCAACTTGTTGGCGAAGTTTTATCAGTTCATTCTCTTTTTTTATCTCTAAAATATTGTTACTTGTGTTTGTTTCAAAATCTAAAAGTTCGATTCTACCCTCGTATTTATTACCAGGATAAACATCGTGGATTCTGTTCATACTTCTAAGAAGTGTAGATTTTCCACAACCACTAGGACCAATAAGAGCTGTGATTTTATTTTGCTCTATGGGTAGAGTGATGTTTCTTAGTGATGGGTGATCCACTCCTGGGTATGTAAAAGAGAACTTTTTTATATTCATTACGCTCATTATTAATCCTTGTGTCTTGTAAAAAATCTTCCAGTTAGGTTGATAACTAAAACCAAAACTGTAAGTATAAATGAAGCAGCCCAAGCCAAATCACGGCTTGACTCCTCAGGTTCATTTGCTAAATCGTAGATACTAACTGTAAGAGATGGAAAACTCTCAGTCAAATCAAGTGAAAAGTAGTTACTTGTCTCAGATGTGAAAAGTAGGGGAGCAGTCTCACCAATGATTCTTGCAAATGCAAGTAAGATTCCTGTCATGATTCCAACTTTCGCAGCTTTGATAACGATATCTAAAATAACTCTATACTTAGAAGCACCAAGAGCGATTCCAGCTTCTCTGAGTTCACGAGGAACAAGTGAGAGCATATTGTCTGTTGTGTTGATAACTACTGGAAGCATCATAATAGCCAGAGCGATAGCCCCAGCAAATCCACTTGTTCCACCAGTAGGAATTACTACAACAGCATAAACAAATGCCCCAATTACAATAGATGGAGCAGACATCATAATATCACTCAAATCACGGATAACAGAAGCATACTTCCCTTTTCCATACTCTTGTAGATAGATTCCAGCAGCCATCCCAAGAGGGATTCCAATAGCCGCAGCAAGACCAGCTAAGATAAACTGCCCAACGATAAGGTTTCTTAAACCCCCATCAATAAGGTCATTTAAAAATAGGTTAAAGTGAAATGAACCCAAACCCTTGATAAAAAGAGTGATAAGAATCCAGCCTAAAAAAGCTAGACCAATCAGAGCTGATAAAACAGATAAAACTAAAAATATTTTATTTACTATAAGTCTCATTTAGTGTGCCTTTTTAAGAAAATACATTTTTGCGATGGAGATAACCCCAAAGCTGATAACAAAAAGGATAAGAGCAAGATAAAAGAGTGCCGATTCACCAAGTCCACTCGCTTCACCAAAATTGTTCGCCATCGCAACAGGAATAGATATAGTTGGAGAGTTTATCGCCGTTGGAAGTACGAAAATAGACCCAATCAAAAATGCTACTGCCATAGTCTCACCCAAAGCACGACCAAGTGCTAAGATGATAGAACCGATGATTCCCGTCTTAGAGTATGGGAAGATAATATCTTTAATAACCTCAAACTTTGTAGCACCAAAAGCGTAAGCAGATTCTTTTAAAACTCCCGGAGTTGTGTTCATAGAATCTCTAGTAATCGCTGCCATAAATGGAAGAATCATAACCCCTAAAACAAGACCAGCCGTTAAAAGTGAAACCTGATACCCACCAACTACATCAGCAACGATAGGAGCAAAATAGTAAAGCCCCCACATACCAAAGATGATAGATGGAATCGCAGCTAAAAGCTCAATGGCGATACCCACTACATGGGAGATATTTTTAGGAGCAATCTCAGCTAAGAAAACTGCTATCCCCATAGCGATAGGGAGAGCAAAAACAAGTGCTATAAGAGTTGTAAGAAGTGTACCAACGATAGGAACTAAACCACCATAGATAGTTTTAGTTGCTGATTCCTCATCA
>JAYEKJ010000226.1:11319-18827 GCA_034660975.1 Campylobacterota bacterium | reverse complement strand
AGCTAAGAAAACTGCTATCCCCATAGCGATAGGGAGAGCAAAAACAAGTGCTATAAGAGTTGTAAGAAGTGTACCAACGATAGGAACTAAACCACCATAGATAGTTTTAGTTGCTGATTCCTCATCAAAAAGCATCATATCGTCCTCATCCTCAATCATCTCATCATCCTCATCGATGATTTCGTCTGATTCTACATCTGAAACAAGAGAGGATTCCAAAACAGGAGAATCGATAACAACCTCTTTGTTCCAATCAGGATTAGTTATAAAATCAAAACCAAACTCATCAATAGCGAGTTTTGAGGAGCTAAAAAGAGTGATAAAGATTCCAACAAGTATAATAAATACAAGTGAAGCACTAGAGAGTGCGAGTTTTTGAAAGATTTTTTCCATAATTAGCCTATTTAAAATTTATATGCGATTGTATGGAAATTTGGTTACATGATGGTTACGGTGTGATTGTTTTAATTTAAGTAAAAATATCTTTATAAGAGTGAGGTTGAAACCTCACCTCTTATGTTGTTGTGTTTGTTTTCTTGCATAAGCTTTTAAAATCAAGATTACTCCAATGACTCCAGCTGTAAATGAAGCGAAGAAGATACCAAGTTTAACTGCATCGATAATATTTTGATTTAAAAATGCTAGATGCGTGATAAAGATAGACATCGTAAAACCAATTCCACCTAAGAAACCAACAGCAATAATTTCATCCCAACCTAAATCATCAGGTTTTTTAACTATGTTTAGTTTTGTAGCAAGGTATGTAATACCAACAATACCGATAGGTTTACCAATAACAAGACCTAAAACAACACCTAGAACAATCATTAAATTTTGCGAGACTGCTGAAAAATCTAGAATTACACCTGCATTAGAAAAAGCAAATAGTGGCATAATAAAAAAGGCTGAGAGACCATGGAGTTGATGCTCTAACTTTACCAATGGGTTTTGAACTTTATCGTAATTGTACGCTATATCTTCAAGTGCTTCTATCTGATGATGGTTAATAATAGGGATATTATCTATATGTTTTTCAAACTTATCAACCGATTCTTTTGTTTCATCTATAAAATCTTGTTCTTTAACTTTTGATGTGATTGGAATTGCAAAAGCAAGTAAAACACCAGCAATAGTAGAATGAACACCAGTAGAATGTATAAAAATCCATAAAGCGATACCAAGGAGTAGATAAGGCATAAGCATAGTTACTTTTTTAAGATTAAGAATCCAAATAAGTGCATAAACTAAACCAGCATGCAAGAAGTACTCAGCATGTATCTCACTCGTATAAACAGTAGCGACAACAATAATAGCACCCAAGTCATCCACAACAGCAAGAGCAACTAAAAATAGTTTTAGAACAGGGTTCACTTTTTTACCAAGAAGCATCAAGATTCCAAGAGCAAAAGCGATATCAGTAGCCATCGGGATACCAAAACCTCGTGGGTTATCTGAATTAAAAGCTATATAAACTAAGGCAGGAACTATCATACCACCAATGGCTGCTAAAATAGGGAAACTAGCTTTTTGTACTGATGATAACTCACCAATAAGAATTTCCCTTTTTATCTCAAGTCCAACCATCAAGAAAAAGATAGCCATTAAACCATCATTTATCCAGTGCATCAAACTCATGGAGATTGTACGATCACCAAGTGTTACACCTAAAGCCATATTCCATAGTTCAAAATACGATTCACTTAAAGCTGAGTTAGCAATCATTACTGCGGTAACAGTCGCTATAAAGAGTAAGACCCCACTAAAAGATTCGTCTTTGATAAACCTTTCAATCGATTTTATATGTCGTGTCATTGTTGTCCTTTAACCCGAATTATGCAATAGAGAATTAAAAATTTAATCTATCATTGCAATCAAGGTACATTCATTAAAAATTTGCACCACCAAAAGGAAGCTTAAAATTTTTTACTAAACATCCCTTAATTACAAGCATAGGTAAATTTTACGAGGTGCCCTTGGGGTATAAATTCCTATTGCATAATTCGGGTTTAATAATTTTGATATTAATTATATCATTTTATCATCTTATTCTGTTGAGTAGGTAAATAATTATAATAATTTTAAAAATTATTTAGATTATTTAATTGGAAATTAGTGTGCCACACAGGGGAGCATGGCACTAGAGGAATAGATAAAAGACTTCTTATGCAAGAAGTCTAAAAACTTACTTGATACCTTTAGTATCCCAATAGGTTCTAACTTTGGTAATTAAAGAATCTGGTAAAGGAACAAAACCCAAACTTTTTGCGATCTCTTGACCATCAGTATAACACCAGTTGAAAAACTTAGTAACATCTTTGTTTGTATCAGCTTTTTCTGATGGAACTAAGATAAATGTTGCTGCTACCATTGGGTAAGAATCAGCACCTTTTGGGTCAGCTATGATTGAGTAGAAATCTTTTTTAGGATTCAATGATGCTTTTGCAGCAGCTGCTTGGAAAGATTTTAGAGTTGGAACTATATAGTTACCTTCTCTGTTTTCAACTGTTGCCATTGCGATGTTATTGTTTGCAGCATCTGCATAATCGATATAACCAACAGAGTATTTAGTTTGTTTTAGCAAAGCTGCTACACCTGAGTTAGTTTTCCCACCAATATGATGGTCACCTGGCCATGAGAGTGATTTTTTAGCACCGAACTTTTTTCTCCAATCTTTTGAAACCTTACTTAGGTAGTATGTGAAGTTGTAAGTTGTACCTGAACCATCTGCACGGTGAACAAAAGTTAGTTTTTCATGTGGAAGTTTCATACCCTTGTTAGCATCTGCGATAAGTTTGTGATCCCAGTAAGCGATAGAGCCATCAGCGATTGCTACGATAGCTTTTCTACTTAGTTTGATATTGTCAAGACCTGGAACATTGTAGCCCATAGTGATTGCACCAACAACAGCTGGGAATTGGTAAAGTCCATTTCTTTTTAGAGTTTTAGGAGATAAAGGTTTATCGGTTCCAGCAAAATCTACACTTCTTTTCTTTGCATCTTTAATTCCTTTTGATGAACCTTTTTTAATGTAGTCTATTTTTAGACCTGTATCTTTGTTGTATGCTTTAATCCATTTTTGATATACACTATATGGAAAAGAAGCACCACTCCCTTTTACTATATCTGATGCACTAAGTCCAGTTACTAAAATCGTACTTGCTAATGCTATTTTTATCACTTTTGTCATTTAATATCCCTTTAGGTTTTGTTAATTGGTGGAAGTATAGAAAATAATGGTTATATTTTGATTACATCTTTGTTATATTGTGTAATCAAACTGTAACTATATCTATACAATTTCACTTATTTTTTATGCTAAAATTTCATTTAAATGAAAATAAATAATTTTAATATGGATAAAAAATAGATGATAAAAGAGATAGCACAAACCATAGTAGATTTGATTTTTGATTGGGGCTATTTAGGGATTTTTTTGCTTATGGCGATTGAGAGTTCTTTTATCCCTTTTCCTAGTGAGATAGTTTTAATTCCGGCTGGTTATTTGGCTGCAAAGGGTGATATGAACTTTGGGATGATAATGGGTTCTGCTCTGGGTGGTTCTATGGTTGGAGCATTAGTAAATTATTATCTTGCTCTTGTTCTTGGTAGAAAGGTTCTTCAAAATTATGGGAAATACTTTTTTATAAATGAGAGTGCCTTAAATAGAATGGATAACTATTTTGACAAACATGGAGCAATCTCTACCTTTATAGGAAGATTGATTCCCGGTATCCGTCAGCTTATATCCATTCCTGCTGGTTTAGCTCGTATGAATTTAGTTGTTTTTTCAACTTATACAGCTTTAGGTGCAGGTATTTGGGCATTAATACTTGTTTTACTTGGGTATTTTATAGGTGCTAATCAAGAATTGATTGATGCATACTTAAAACAGATAACTATAACGATAATAGTCGCTTTAGTTTTACTAGGTTCATGGTATGCTAACAATCATAAAAAGAAAAATGAAAAGGATACATTATGAATTATATGTTTGAAGCTGGTTTTTTAGGAACTAGGGCACCATTTTTTATGGATTTTGTAACTATAATAGTTGCTCTTTTACCATTATTGGTTGCAGGTGCTATCGCCTTAGCAAAAGCAAAGAGATATAAACTACATGCTTTTGCTCAGATATTTATTTTTGCATTTTCAGTGATAGTTTTGACATATTTTGAGATTGGCGTGAGAATGGGTGGTGGTTTTGATGCATTTATGGATGGAAGTTCAGTATCACACAGCTATGCTTTATTTGTTTTAGTGTTTCATATAATGATAGCAGTTTTAACACTTATAGTATGGTTTACCACGCTTATTCGAGTTAAAAAGTTTTTAGCTTCTAGCTTACATAAAACTCTTGGAAGAATCTCTTTTATAGGGGTTGTTTTAACATCGTTTACAGGGATATGGGTTTACTTTATTCTATTTATTTTTTAAAAGGAAAATTATATGATACAAATTAATGAAAAAGCACCAGAGTTTTGTTTACCTAATCAAGATGATATAGAGATATGTTTGAGAGATGTTCTAGGAAAGTGGATAGTTCTTTATTTTTACCCAAGAGATAACACACCGGGTTGTACAACAGAGGCTTGTGAGTTTACAGAGGCTGCACCAGATTTTTCAGAACTTGACGCAATTATTTTAGGAGTAAGTGCAGATTCTACTAAAAAACATCGTAACTTTATAGAGAAAAAAGAGTTAGGAATCACACTTTTAAGTGATGAAAGCACAGAGATGATGCAAAAGTATGGTGTTTGGCAATTAAAGAAAAACTATGGAAAAGAGTATATGGGGATAGTTCGTACAACTTTAATTATAAATCCTGAGGGAGTTGTAAAAGCTCTATTTGAAAAGGTAAGAGTAAAAGAGCATGTTGCTAAAGTACAAATAGAGTTACAAAGACTACAATCAGAATAGTTTAACTCTTTATATTATAGTAATCAGCTAACTTTAAATAGAAATTTAGTATCATTTCGCGTTTGTAATTCTCTCAAAACTGAGAGGATTAAATTCTACTGGAAAAATAAAGTAAAGGAATTGTATGCCTACAATCAACCAATTGATTCGTAAAGAGCGTAAGAGAGTGATTAAAAAATCAAAATCTCCTGCTCTTGTATCATGTCCACAGCGTCGTGGTGTATGTACTCGTGTTTACACAACTACACCAAAAAAACCTAACTCGGCTTTAAGAAAAGTTGCAAAAGTTAGATTAACTTCAGGTTTTGAAGTTATTTCTTATATCGGTGGTGAGGGTCATAACCTCCAAGAACACTCTATCGTTCTTGTTCGTGGTGGTCGTATTAAAGATTTACCGGGTGTTAAGTATCATATCGTTCGTGGTGCTCTTGATACTGCTGGTGTTGCTAACCGTATGGTTGCTAGATCTAAATATGGTACTAAGAGACCTAAAAAATAGTTTTAAACTATTTTTTTAAACATAAATTCAATAGCTACAGGATTAATTTTTAGTGATTAATTTTGAGTAAATTTGAAAAAATTGAAGAATAAGGAAACTCTAAATGAGAAGAAGACAAGCTCCCGTTCGTCCAGTTATGCCAGATCCAGTTTATGGAAGCAAAATACTGACGAAATTTATAAACAAAATAATGTTAGATGGTAAAAAATCTAAAGCAGAAAAAATCATTTACAATGCTATGGATATCATTAGCTCTCGTGGTGAAAAAACTGGTATAGATACATTTAATGAAGCTATTGAAAATATTAAACCAATTATTGAAGTGAAAAGTCGCCGTGTTGGTGGTGCTACTTATCAAGTTCCAGTAGAAGTTCGCCCAGTTCGTCAACTTTCACTAGCTATCAGATGGTTAATTGACGCTTCTCGTAAGAGAAACGAAAGAACTATGGCTGAGAGATTAGCTAATGAGTTAATGGATGCATCAACTGATAAAGGTAACGCATTCAAGAAAAAAGAAGATACTTATAGAATGGCAGAAGCTAATAAAGCATTTGCTCATTACCGTTGGTAATCTAAATTTTCTAAAAAGTGAGGGAAGCGATTCCCTCAATTGTTGTTAAATTTTAACAATCTATATAAATTGACACCTCTTTTGTAAGTAAATATTCTTTATTTATAAAAGAGGTTATCTCTCAACTAACTTAACAAGGTATTATAAATATGGCAAGAAGTCACAAATTAAATGATGTAAGAAATATTGGTATTGCTGCTCACATTGATGCAGGTAAAACTACAACTACAGAAAGAATTTTATTCTATACTGGTGTTGAGCATAAAATTGGTGAAGTACATGATGGTGCTGCAACTATGGACTGGATGGAACAAGAGCAAGAGCGTGGTATTACAATTACTTCTGCTGCAACTACTTGTGAGTGGGCTGGTAAACAAATCAATATTATTGATACTCCGGGTCACGTTGACTTTACTATTGAAGTTGAGCGTTCTATGCGTGTTCTTGATGGTGCTGTTTCAGTATTCTGTGCTGTTGGTGGTGTTCAACCTCAATCAGAAACTGTTTGGAGACAAAGAAACCGTTATAAGGTTCCATCAATTGTATTTGTTAACAAATATGACAGAACTGGTGCAGATTTTTATGAAGTTGAAAGACAAATTAAAGAGCGTCTTAAAGGTAACCCGGTTCCAATTCAATTACCAATCGGTGCTGAAGCTGAATTTGAAGGTGTAATCGATTTAGTTAAGATGAAAGAGATTGTTTGGGATGCTGAAGCTGCTATGGGTTCTGCTTATCATACTCAAGATATCCGTGATGATATGATGGAAAAAGCTGAAGAGTACCGTGAAAAACTACTAGAGTCTATCTCTGAAGTTGATGGAAACGAAGAGTTTGCTGAAAGATTCTTAGAGGGTGAAGAGATTTCTGAAGAGGAGATCGCTGCAGCTATTAAAGAAGCTACACTTGGTATGGCAATCGTTCCTATGACAGTTGGTACAGCATTTAAAAATAAAGGTGTTCAAACTTTACTTGACGCTGTTGTTGCTTACCTTCCATCTCCAGTTGAGTCTGCAGATATTATGGGTACACTTATGGATGATGAAGAGGTTGAAGTAGCTGTTCCATCAACTGATGAAGGTGACTTCGCATCACTTGCATTTAAAATCATGACAGATCCATTTGTTGGTGTTTTAACTTTCATCCGTGTTTACCGTGGTTCACTAGACGCAGGTTCATTTGTTCACAACTCTACTAAAGATAAGAAAGAGAGAATTGGTCGTATCGTTAAGATGCATGCTATTAAGCGTGAAGAAGTTAAAACTATTTATGCTGGTGAGATCGGTGCAGTTGTTGGTCTAAAAACAACTACTACTGGTGATACACTATGTACAGGTGAAGAGAAAGTTGTTCTTGAAAGAATGGATTTCCCGGATCCAGTTATCTCTGTTGCGGTTGAGCCAAAAACTAAAGCTGACCAAGAAAAAATGGGTATCGCTTTAAGTAAACTTGCTGCTGAAGATCCATCTTTTAGAGTTAACACTGATGAGGAAACTGGTCAAACTATTATCTCTGGTATGG
>JAYEKJ010000226.1:0-11219 GCA_034660975.1 Campylobacterota bacterium | reverse complement strand
GTTGAGCCAAAAACTAAAGCTGACCAAGAAAAAATGGGTATCGCTTTAAGTAAACTTGCTGCTGAAGATCCATCTTTTAGAGTTAACACTGATGAGGAAACTGGTCAAACTATTATCTCTGGTATGGGTGAGTTACACCTTGAGATTCTTGTAGATAGAATGAAAAGAGAATTCTCTGTTGAAGCTGAAGTTGGTGCTCCACAAGTTTCTTACCGTGAGTCTATCAAAGAGGAAGTAGAACAAGAGTACAAATACGCTAAACAATCTGGTGGTCGTGGTCAATTTGGTCATGTTTATCTTACTGTTAAGCCAGGTGAAAAAGATACAGGTTTCGTATTTCACAATGCTATTAAAGGTGGATCTGTTCCTAAAGAATTTATCCCAGCTGTTAAGAAAGGTTGTGAAGAAGCTATGTCTAATGGTGTTCTTGCTGGTTACCCAATGGAAGATATGGATGTTACACTATTTGATGGTTCATACCATGATGTTGATTCAAATGAGATGGCGTTTAAACTTGCTGCATCTATGGGTTTCAAAGAAGCTTGTCGTAAAGCAAAACCAGCTATCTTAGAGCCAATGATGAAAGTTGAAGTTGAGACTCCTGAAGAGAATATGGGTGATGTTATCGGTGACCTTAACCGTCGTCGTGGACAAGTTAATTCAATGGGTGACCGTTCAGGTAACAAAATTGTTGATGCTCATGTTCCATTATCTGAAATGTTTGGTTACTCAACTGATCTTCGTTCAGCTACTCAAGGTAGAGCAACATACTCTATGGAATTTGATCACTATGCTGAAGTTCCTAAAGCTGTTTCTGAAGAGATTCAGAAAAAGAGAAACGGTTAATATTTAGCCATCTTCTTTGGAGGTACGACTTAGTCGTACTTAGGTGAGGTTCAAACCTCACATCTAAAATATAAACTTCTCTTAATCCTCTTTTTTCTTTCTAAAAATCAATTTTTTTCCAAAACCAAAGACAGCTCTAAAAAAATAAAGTATTAGATATATAAAAAATGTATATAACAATGGATGTATATAATTTCCCATCTCTTGCATAAGTCCTAATCTAACGGTAGGCTCAGTTAGTAAATCTGGATGCATAAGAAGAATTAAACCAGTTAGCAACGCGGTGTAAATTACGAGTTCTTTTTTCAATAAATTTATCATAAGGAGATAATATCATTATTTTCTAATATAATGATTATAATTAACAAGTATAGAACAATTTATTTATAAAACTTTGCATTTATCTTTTATTTGAGTGTTCACTTTTTAGTGAGGATGGCTATAACCATTTAAAATTTTCGTCTATGTTTGGTCTTCCCTCTAAAGTTATATAAGGCTTATAATGAGATTTATACGATAATGAGGGGCAATCTTTTACATAATAACCTAAATATATCCACTTCATATTATTGTTTTTTGCAATTTTAATCTGATTATATAAAGATAACTTTCCTAAAGAGTAATCCATATAGTCTGGATCATAATAAAAATATATAGATGAGATTCCATCATCTAAAATATCTATCAAATCTACCCCTATAAGTTTTTCCTCATCAAAATATAAAACTTCATAACCAAAATTATTATGTCCATTTACAAAAGAATCATAGTAGTGGTTTGCAGAGGTTTCATTATAAGTCCAATCTTTTTTATCTTTCATAAATAGATGATATTTTTTAAACAGAGCTAAGTGTTCTTGAGATAATGTTGGTTGTTGTATATAACTCTTAATATGTGAACCTTTTTTTATAACTCGTCTCATAGATTTAGAAAAGTTGAAGTTGTCAACATCAACTTTTATACTTTGACACTCATTACACTCTGAGCAGATTGGTCTAAAAAACATCTTACCAAATCTTCTATAACCTCTCTCTATTAAGTTTTGGCAATGTGAAGAGCTACAATTATCTATCATCGTATAGTGTAGATTTTGTTCTTGGTTATCTAAATAGGAACATTTATCATTTAAGTAAAATTCTTTAAGTATATTCATAAGTGAATTTTGACATAATTTCTATTAATTTATTTAGATGGATATACATAATGGAATTTTTTAGAAAAAATAAAATAATCGTTACAAGAGTTATAGGCTCTTTAATGTTT
This sequence comes from Campylobacterota bacterium, assembly GCA_034660975.1. Classification (GTDB taxonomy): domain Bacteria; phylum Campylobacterota; class Campylobacteria; order Campylobacterales; family Sulfurimonadaceae; genus Sulfurimonas. The sequence goes on along the minus strand of JAYEKJ010000226.1, from coordinate 9,110 downwards.
CTTATAGGCTTTTCAGTTTATATTTGGAGTTTAACAGGTCAAACACTTGATGCTAACCAAAGAGCAATGGCTAATATTGCTAGAATGGAAGCTGGTGCAAAAGCAGGGGTATTTAATACAAAAATAAGTGATGTACAAAATGGGGGCAATTTTTTACAGCAAGTAAGAGATGTTCAAAAAAATAATACCAAAAACCTCACATTAGTTGCTATGGTTCTTGGAGCTATTTTACTTTGGTATAGTTTTTTCTCTATGAAACCCTCTGATTAAGAGCGATTCTGAGAGATTAAAACACCCTCTATCATAGCATCTATATCACCATCAAGTATTCCTGATACATTTGAGTAAGCTTCATTACTTCTTGTGTCTTTAACCTGTTGGTATGGTTGCATCACATAAGAGCGAATTTGGTATCCCCAACCAATCTCACTTTTAGCTATACCATCCTCTTTAGCTTTTTGTTCCTCAAGCTCTAGCTCATAAAGTCTCGATTTTAACATCTTCATAGCTGTTGCTTTATTTTTATGTTGGCTTCTATCATTTTGACATTGAACCACGACACCAGTCTCAATATGTGTAAGTCGTATCGCTGATTCTGTTTTATTTACATGTTGCCCACCAGCACCACTTGCTCTATATGTATCAACACGGATATCTTTATCCTCTATCACGATATTGATGTCATCATCAATCTCAGGGGAAACCATTACAGATGAAAAAGATGTGTGTCTTTTAGCATTAGAATCAAAAGGGGAGATTCTTACAAGTCTATGAATCCCATTTTCAACTTTTAGGTATCCATAAGCATTCTCACCTTTTAGGATAATAGAAACATCTTTGATTCCAGCCTCTTCACCTGATTGATAATCTAAAACCTCTACACTAAAACCTCGTCTCTCAGCCCACTTCTTATACATTCTTAAAAGCATCTCTGCCCAATCTTGTGATTCTGTTCCACCAGCACCTGGGTGGATTGAAAGAATAGCATTATTAGAATCAGATTCTCCACTTAGTAGAACCTCTATCTCCATTTTTCTTATCTGATTCTCTAGGCTGGGAGCATCATCATAAAGAGTTTGAATTGTTTCCTCATCATTCTCCTCTTTTGCCATCTCATAAAGCTCAATTGCATCGTTTACAGTATCGTTGGCTTCATTGAATTTATCTAATCTTCTTTGAACTCTAGTTTTCTCCTGCTGAATTTTTGCAGCGTTTGTGGCATCATTCCAAAACTCTTGCTCATTTTCAAGAGCTTCAATTTCACCTAATCTAGCTTTTAATTTATCTGGTTCTACAACACCTGTGATATTGCCCATCTTAATAGTTACATTTTTTAGTAATTCTGTGTATTCGTAGTTATCCATAAATTCATTCCATTATTGTATAATCGTGATTATATTATATTGGGACTTAAAATGAAGATTATTTCAAATCCATTAGAGCTAAAGAACTATTTAAAAGAGAATAATAAAACTATCGGTTTTGTACCAACAATGGGTGCATTACATGAGGGGCATATTACTCTGATTAAAGAGGCTAGAGAGACCAATGAGTTAGTTGCAGTTTCAATCTTTGTAAACCCTACACAGTTTTTAAAAGGGGAAGATTTAGATAAATACCCCTCAAAAGAGGAAGCTGATAAAAAAATATGTGAGTTAGCTGGTGTAGATATTTTATTTTTTCCAGATGCTAATGATATTTATGGTGATGATGAAGTTAGTTTATCAGCACCAAATGTTAGAGGATTTGTACTAGAGGGTTTTAGTCGTCCTGGGCATTTTAACGGTGTTTTAACAGTAGTGATGAAACTTCTAAATATAGTTGAACCTACTAATGCTTATTTTGGAAAAAAAGATGCGCAACAATTAAATTTAATTAGCCTAATGGTAAAACAACTTTTTATGAGTGTAAACATAGTTGCTGTTGATACGGTAAGAGAGAGTGATGGCTTAGCAATGAGTAGTAGAAATATTTATCTCTCAAAAGATGAGAGGGTAGAAGCACTTAAAATCTCAACTTCATTAAAAATGGCAAGTGATATGGTGCAAAAAAATATTTTAGATTCTAAAGAGATTATCAAAAATATGAGAGATTACTTATCTACATTAGAGATATTTTATGTTGAGATTCTTAATCGTGATTTTGAACTTATAGAGAATGTGAAGATAGGCGATACCGTTATATTAGTCGAAGTAAAAGTTGGTAATACAAGATTACTTGATAATATTTGGCTCTAAGTATCCCTCTTCAACCAGAATATCAACAGCTTTTTTAAAGACTGGTACAGCAGTTTGTGATGCAAACTGGCTTTTTTTTGGTTGAACTACCACGACACCCATAGTATATTTAGCTGTTTTATCATCAACAAATCCTATAAAAGCAGTATTGTATTTTCTTACATATTTCCCTTTTTCAACTATATGGGCTGTTCCAGTTTTTCCACCAATAACTAAACCTTGAGTTCTAGCTTTTTTACCTGTCCCTTCATTTACTGTTTTTACCAATATTTTTTTAATTCTATGTGCAGTTGAACTTTTTATAACTTGGATATGTTCCTCTCTAGGTATAGCTATTTCACGATTGTACTCATCTATCAAAGTATCTATCAGTTTTGGTCTTAACATTCTTCCATTATTTGAAAAGACACCATAAGCACGGATAAGTTGTAAAAGATTTGCTTTCATACCATAACCGTAAGAGCAGGTTGCTTTATAAATCTCATTGTTTAATCTTCGTATATGTGGTATTGAACCTATTTTTTCATATATTAAATCATCAGTTGAATACTCTGCAAAACCGAAGCTTTTTAACCCTTGGTGAAACTCAGTACCTGAGAGTTTTTGTGCTAGTTGTGCTATACCAACATTTGAGGAATGAACGATTGTATTTTCAGCACTTAGCCAATCGAACTTATGTTCATCCGTGATCACTTTTTTACCGATTCTATATCTACCATTATGCCCATTTACAAGATCGTAAGGGTTGACTAACCCTTTGTCTAAAAGAAGTGCAAATGTTACAGTTTTTATAACACTCCCCGGCTCAAAACTATACTCAATCATTCCATTATTTAGAGATGGATAGTCACTGATTTTTATATTTTTAGGTAGGTATCTATTTGAACTTGCAACTGCTATTATATTGCCATTTTTTGAATCCATGATAGCGATCATAATCTGTTTAGCTCTTATCTCTTTTTTCATCTCATCTAACATTCTCTCTATCTTTATTTGAAGAGCGACAGGGATTGTTAGTTTTATATCAAGACCATTTATTTTAGGTTTTGTAAAACTTTTTTTATTTAAAATTATATAGCTGTTTACATCTCTTGGACCACTACTTGAACGATTCTGTTTTGCTTGTAACTCTAAGTCAAATTTTTTCTCTAAACCTTTAACACCTTTGACATGTGTATATCCATCATCTTCAATTTTGTGTGGATAACCAATGATTGGAGTAAGAAAATCTCCATAAGGATATTCTCTCGTTTCACCACTCTCCAATATACTCAGTCCATGAACACTTTTAATACCAGTTTTTGCATTTTTTATAGAGATAAACACTTTATATTTTCTAAGTAGAGAAGCTAGTCTTTTTAGGTATTGAGCTTGAATTTGTGGGATACTATAACTAAGAACTGTAACACCTTTTTTCTTATTAAGCCGTTTTCTGATCTCTCTAGTATCTACTCCAGAATAGATACTAAAAAGTTCGATGAAAAGTTCTTTTTTTTCTGGGTCAATATAGCGAGTATTTACAATTGCTTTGTAGAGTTTTTTACTTGTAGCTAAGTGAAAACCATCTGCACTAATTATGCTACCTCTTTGTGCTTTGGAACTCTCTTTAGTATAGATTGCTGGGAGATGCCTAGGTTTTATGACAGTATAAAGCATTACAGTTAAAAAGATTAAAAAAGCTACAATAATAAGGGTGAAAAGTGTGAATATTTTTTTAGTTTTATTTTCGTTTGTCATATCTATTTCCGTAATTTAAAACTAATCGTGAGGATAGAACTATTTAAAATAAGAGAGGTAGAGTGGAATTATAATTGAGTTCTACCTAACTCTTTGTAAGCACTTAGAGCTTTATTTCTTATCTCAAGCATAAGTTTCATACTTGTTTCCGCTTTTCCAATAGCAAGTGCTGCTTGGTGCAAATCTTTTACTTGACCAGTTGCCATATCAGCAACAGCTACTTCACTTTTTTCTTGAATCTCATTCACTTCATTTAGTGCTGATTTTAGATGATTGGCAAAAGCCTCCCCACCACCTGCATCAACTTTACTTTTTTGTTTTAGTAGGTCAGCTGTAGATGTACCACCTAAGCCTCCTATTTTTCCAAATTCATTCATCTAATTTACTCTCTTTACTTATTGCAATAATGAAATTGCAGAGTTTGCCATATTTTTTGCACTCTCAAAAGCAGCTATATTTGCTTGATAAGATCTTGTTGCTTCTACTAAATCGGCCATTTCTATCACAGGATTAATATTTGGGTAAGAAACATAGCCATTTGCATCAGCATCTGGATGATTTGGTTCAAATTTCATCTTTGGTTCACTATCGTCTCTTGAAATTTTATCAACAAGTACACTCATTATAGCTGGATTTACTTTTCTTCCAAATTGACCTTCACTTAATGGGTCTTCATATTTTGCACTGTTTGTTGTATCGTTTACAGCTTTGTTAAAGTGTTCATTAAAATCGATAGCTCTAAAAACCACCTCTTTTCTTCTATAAGGTCCACCCTCATCAGTTCTAGTTGTTTGAGCATTTGCGATATTTGATGAGATTGTATTTACACGAACTCTTTGAGCAGAAAGCCCATAACCACTAATATCAAAACTGCTTAAAAAGTTACTCATCATCTATCCTTACTGAGATTTTTGTGAAGCTTCAATCACACTAGTAAAAATCATTTTACTTTTTTTATTTGCTTGAATAAGAGCGTTAAACATAATCGAGTTTTTACTCATTTCAGTTGTTTCTACATCTATATCAACGCTATTTCCATCGTTTCTAGCCATGTGACCATCTCTAAAAAATCTAGTTGGAATCTTACTTGATTTATCATCACTTAAAGGTATGTGAGAAGAATCTGTTTGTGCAAGAGATAGTTTGTTTTTATTTTGATCGAAAATTTCTGCTTTTTTTGCAGCTAGAGCATCTTCGAATCTAACATCTCTTGGTTTATAAAAAGGGGTATCAGCATTTGCAATGTTTGAAGATATCATATCTTGTCTCATCGCTCTGAAATCAAGAGCATCAGCAATCAAACCATGTGAACGAGATACTTCAATACTCATTTTGATACCCTTTTTATTTTATATTAATTTTTAAGCAAATATTGTTCCAAAACTAGCTGTTTATAAAACAATATTTTCAACTTAAATAATCTAAATGATGTTATCATAATACAATAAATTTCTAAAAGGGAAGTACAATGAATAATTTTAAATATGCTTTTAGTTTAATTGAATTAATATTTGTCATTGTTATTATTGGAATTTTATCAGTAGTTGTAACTACACAGTATGGTGGGATTATCAACGAAGCAAAGTTTTCTCAGGCAAAGGCTACGATATCATCTGTTAGAGCAGCGATAATTATGCATAGAAGAGGTAACATAATAAAGGGAGACCCTAGCTACCCTGCAATTTTAGATGATGCATCGTATAATAGTGAACAAGAGAGTTTATTTGATGGAAATGGGACAATTGAGATGTTACAGTATCCAATATATTCTAAAATTAAAGCTGGAAAATGGATGAAAATAGCAGAAAATCAATATCATTATAGAGTTTCTGATTCTTCAGCTAAAGACTTAGTGTTTGATTATAATTCATCAACTGGAAAATTTGATTGTGATCATAGTGATTCTGATTGTCAAAAGTTAACACAATAAAAATTTGAATTATTACCAAATATCTATAATCTCATCCCCATTAGAGCCACTTACATATAGCTCTGTAAACACTATTGAAAATGGTACTTTAGTTAATGTTATCTTAAACAATAAAGAGAAAAAAGGTGTTCTTGTTTCTAAGTCTGAAAAACCAGAATTTAAAACAATAGATATTTTAGATGTAACAGAGTTTAAATATTCTCAAAAACAGATGAAGTTAGCTAAGTTTATATCTACCTATTATATCTGTTCTTTAGGTGATGCTTTTAGTTTGATGATGGCTTATGATGAGGGTGGCACTTCAACTGTACAAGAGAATGAAGAAGAGATTCAAACAACAAATTCTAGTGGATTAAATTTATCGCCAAAACAAGAAAAAGCATTTTCATTTTTACAACAACACAAAGTTTCACTCCTTTTTGGAGATACTGGAAGTGGTAAAACTGAGATATATATGAGATATTTTGAGCTGATGATAGAATCAAATAAACGCTCAATATTTCTAATGCCTGAGATCTCACTTACCCCTCAGATGGGTCAAAGATTAGAAAAACATTTTGGTCAGAGAGTTGTTATGTGGCACTCAAAATTAACCCCACTTCAAAAAAGAAAAGCACTCAAAAAGATTTATGATGGAGAGGCAAAAATCATAGCTGGACCCCGTTCGGCTCTCTTTTTAGCACTCAAAGATTTAGCTTTGATAGTTGTAGATGAGGAGCATGATGATAGTTATAAATCAGCATCAAGACCCCGTTACAACGCAAGAGATATAGCCATATATATGGGAAAATTATATGATATTCCAGTAGTTTTAGGGAGTGCGACACCATCGCTGAGTTCTTATGTTAAATTTCCACATACAAGATTAAAGGGTGGTCATTTTAGTTCTCAAAAAGAGTTTATATATGAGAGAAGTGCTGAAACATTATCACCATTGATTTTAGCAAATTTAAAAAATAGCTTAGAATCTGGTGAACAATCGATTGTTTTTTTACCAACAAGAGCAAACTTTAAATATCTTATGTGTCAAGATTGCGGAGATACGATAGAGTGTGTTTTTTGTAGTGTTGGGATGAGTGTTCATCAAAAAACACACTCTTTAAAATGTCACTACTGTAACTATACTCAAGCGATTCCTCAGGTGTGTGCAAAGTGTGGAAGTGGAAATCTTACAAGTTCAAGATTAGGAACAGCAGAAGCTGTTAAAAACATCCAAGAGGAGTTAGCAACTGCTCATGTTGAGCAATTTGATAGGGATGTTATAACCACCACCTCAAAACTAAAAAAAGCACTCAAAAGATTCAATGATGGAGATACTGATATACTTGTTGGCACACAGATGTTGAGCAAGGGACATGATTATCATGGAGTTACCTTAGCTGTTGTTTTAGGGCTTGATAATATGTTAAATATAAGTGATTATAGAGCAAGAGAAAAAGCACTTTCATCTTTGATTCAAGTCTCAGGTCGGAGTGGTAGGTTAAAAAATGCAAAAGTTTTAGTTCAAACATTTAATGAGGAGTTTTTTTCAACTTATGTTAATAATTATGGGGAATTTTTAGAGGAGGAGAAAGGGTATCGTCAAGACCTCTATCCACCTTTTAAGAAGTTATGTAGAATCTTATTTGCACATAAAAACGGTGCTAAAGCACAAGATGAGATGAGAAAGATGTATGATAAACTAGTTCATGAAAAAAATATCAGCATTGTTGGTTTTGGAAAATGTGCAGTACAAAGGGTAGCAAATAAATATAGATTTGAGATACTTCTTCGTAGTGATAAAAGTACGGAGTTGATTAAAGCTGTTCATAGATGCAGGGTGAGTTTGGCTGAGGTTGATATGGATCCTATTGAGTTTGGTTGAATTTTTATATTATCCCGAATTATAGAACATATTTATGCTTTAAGTGCCTAGTCACTTAGATATAATATCAATAATTAATAGAGAGGATGCAGATAATGAAACTTAAAAAACTACCAATAGGAATCTCGACACTTAGAACAATATTAGAAAAAGATTATCTTTATGTAGATAAAACTGCTATTGCTCAAAAGCTTATAGAAAATGGTCAGTATTACTTTTTATCTCGCCCTAGAAGATTTGGTAAATCTTTGTTTCTTGATACTTTAAAAACTATATTTTCTGGTGATAAAGAGATTTTTACAGGACTTCATATTTATAATAATGGCTATGAGTTTGTTAAGCATCCAGTAATTCATATCTCTTTTGGAAGTGGAAGTTTTAGAACTATAGAACATTTAGAACAAACTGTATTTGAAATATTAGATTCAAACCAGCAAGATTTAGATGTCACTTGTCCTGAAAAGTTTTCTAGTACTGGATGTTTTAAAAAACTAATAAAAGAGACTTATCTCAAATACAATAAAAAAGTAGTAATTCTTGTAGATGAATACGATAAACCAATTCTTGATAATATAGATAAAACTGAAATTGCTAGAGAAAATAGAGAGTTTTTGAAAGATTTTTATAGTGTTATTAAAGATAGCGATGAGTTTATCAAATTTGTGTTTATTACAGGTGTTTCTAAATTTAGTAGAGTAAGTCTTTTTAGTGGTCTTAATAATATTGAAGATATAACTCTTAATCCTAATTTTTCTACTATCTGTGGATATACTCAAAGAGATGTTGAAACTGTTTTTGAGAAACACTTTGTTGATGTTGATATGCAAAAAGTAAAAAAATGGTATAACGGATATAAGTTTTTAGGTGAAGGGGTTTATAACCCTTTTGATATACTTCTTTTCATATCAAATAACTTCATCTATGAAAATTACTGGTTTTGTACAGCAACCCCCACTTTTCTTTTAAAGCTTATTGAGAGAAACAATTACTTTTTACCAGATTTAGAAAATATTTTAAAAGATTCTAGAATGCTCAATAGTTTCGATGTTGATTGTATTGAGTTAGAGACTTTGATGTGGCAGACGGGGTACTTAACTATTACAGATGTAAAAGAAAATTTTGATTCTACACCTCTTTACACCCTCTCTATACCAAACCAAGAGGTTAAGCTATCTCTTATGGGGAGTATCGCTGACTTTATGAGTAAAATCCAAAACTCAACAAGAAAAAAAGGTGAAATTTATCAAGCCTTAGTAGAATCTGATTTTAAAACTTTTCAAAGTAGTTTCAAATCTCTCTTTGCTTCAATTCCTTATAATCTTTTTACTAAAAATAAAATGTA
>JAYEKJ010000225.1:0-21997 GCA_034660975.1 Campylobacterota bacterium | reverse complement strand
TCAAACAAATGAGATCACTTCGGTTATCGAACTTATCAAAGATATTGCAGAACAAACAAACCTGCTCGCACTTAATGCTGCCATAGAAGCTGCAAGAGCTGGTGAGCATGGTCGTGGTTTTGCTGTTGTTGCTGATGAGGTAAGAAAACTAGCAGAGAGAACAAACAAGGCGACAAGTGAGATTGCTATCTCTATAAAATCGTTACAACAAGGGATGAATGAGATTCAAGGTAGTTCTGAAAATATGAAAACAACTGTTGAAGCATCAAGTGATAAAATCAATGATTTTGAGGGAACTTTAATCCAACTAAGTGAAAACTCTACAAAAATCGTAGATTACTCTTATGGGATGGAAAATAGTATTTTTGTTGTTCTTGCAAAAATTGATCACATTCTCTATAAATCTCGTGCATATAACTCCATGATTTCACTAAAAAAAGTTTTATCAACATATAACACTCACGAGTGTAGCTTAGGTATATGGTACGATAATGAAGGAAAAGAGAGATTTAACAATACACAATCTTACTCCAAAATCACTACACCACATAAAGTAGTACATGATAATGCAAATACAAACCTTAAATACCTTGAAGATAATGCAGATAAAAATACACTTGATAATGCCAATGAGATTATCACTAATTTTGAAAAAATGGAAGATGCTTCACTTGAACTATTTAGACTGATGGATAATATGCTCCAAGAATCTAAACCATTAAGTTAAGCATATAGACACTTTGGAATCTCGAATTTATTCGAGATTCCAATCCTTAACTTAATGGTGTTGAAGGGTACCTCTAAAAACCCTTAAAAAAACTCTAAATCATCTTCATCTGATTCTATATCATCTGAATTCTCAGAGATAAGTACCTCTAATTGTAAAGCTGTACTTATTAAAGATGCATCTAAATAGTGTATATCATTCGTAGTTTGTTCCACAAAAACATGTTTTCTCCACCCGGCTAAATCTTCTCGAATACTTCTTAAATACAAGAAAAACATAGTATATTTTGTTTCATTAACTGTTGAAAAATCGATAGAAGCAAGTTGTTTGGCTAAAGAATATATTGCAACATATAGGTTCTCAAACTCTACTACTGGATATATTGTACCTGCATATCTCTCAAGCAACTTACTAATCCCCATTAGTTCATTAAAATCACCATTTTCAAATTTTTCCATGCTATCATAAAGATCACTATCTAAATCATGTAACTCTTGTAGCTCTTGTAAATCTATATGATCTATCTGCTCAATAAGTTCTTTAGCAGTTAATTTCTCATCATGTTTCTTATTATTTCTAAGCAACCTTTGTTTATCTTCAGAGATTTTAAGCTTTTGAGTTTTTATCACTAGTTTTTCTAAAGAGTTTACATAAGAATTAATTTTTACTTTTAAATACTCCTCTTGTGTAATATTTACAAATATATAAATATCATCTATACTATCATTAAAATCTATATTTTTTTTATATACTCTATAAATTCTTTTACCAATTTTTTTAGAGATACTTACCTTATTATTCTCCTTATTATCCTCATCATAATCTTCAAAAGAACTCATAAATCCTTCTGCTTTTGTGAACATACTATAATCATTAAGAGTTACTTTATATAATGATTTTTCATCTTTATTGTCTATTAGGTCTGCAAAAGAGTCTGAAAAATGAATAAGTTTTTTATCTCTAAAGATAACAGTTGGAGTGGTATAAAGATTTGTGATTTTTTGTATAGTCTCCTCCTCTTTAGCTTTCAACTCTTGTAATAATTTTTCTTCAAGAAGTTCTTCTAACATCTTTTTTTCAACTATCACTTTTGATATATCACTAAGTGCAACCATCATCTGCTTTATACTTATAGGCTTCATTAAATATCTATCTATTTTTATCTCTATTGATTTAAGAAGATAGTCATTATCATTAAAAGCAGTTGTTACCACCACTGGGATTTCACGATTTAGTTCTCTGATTCCTTTTATCATATCAAGACCATTCATTTTAGGCATATTGATATCACTGATAATCAAATCATAATTTTCACTTTTTTCTTTAAACTTATGAAGACCATCTAAGCCATTTTCAGCCGTATCAATATTTGTAAAAAATATATTTAAAATATTTATGGTTGAGTTCATAACCTCTTTATTATCTTCTACATATAATATATTTAATTTTTTAGTCTCTTTAATTAATTTTTTTAATTCTTTTTCATCCATAGGTATCTCTCCGTATTATCTCTTAAATTCTATTTTAAATATAGCACCAGCATCACCATTAGTAATATTTAATTTCCCAGCACAATGCTCTTGAATAATTATTTTTGACATATAAAGACCCAAACCTGTTCCATCTTTTTCAAGTTTAGTGGAAAAGTATGGATCAAAAATTTTATCTATTATTATTTTTGGTACGCCACCACCATTATCGCTAACCTCTAAAACTAAAAAATCATCATTTTTATATGTTTGTATCTTAATATAAGGCTCCTCTATTTTCTTCTCAATTAATACATCCTCTGCATTTTTTATAAGATTTAATAAAACCTGCTTAATCTCATTTGGAAAGCTTAAAAACTCCTCAAAACAATTTTTTGAAACGATTATTTCAATATTTTTATTTTCTATGGGAACTCTAATAATATCTAAAGTATTCTCTATAATATCTTCTAGCGTAGTGATCCCTTTTGCATTTGTTTTTTTAAAAAAATTTCTAAAATCATCGATAGTAGAAGATAGATGTTGAGAGTATCCATCTATAAGCTCTAACTCTTTGAGAAAAAGCTCTTTATCCATATCTCCAAGCATACATTTTAGAGAGAGACCTGCTGTTCTTAAACTTATAGTGTTGAGTGGTTGTCGCCATTGATGTGCAATCATACTTATCATCTCACCCATCTGAGCTAGTTTACTCTGATGAAGCATAGCTTGATCTTTCTCCCTATTTTTACTAACCTCTATTTGAACTTTATTCTCTAACTCTTTGTTTAACTCTTGGAATTCTTTCGTTGTTTGACCTATGAGATGTGAGAGTGCTTTTGTTGTTTGTATATTTTTATTGTTTATATTACAATCAATATTTTCACTTTGATGTATTACAGATTCATCTTCACTTAATGTAAGAACAGTCATTGTTTGATTTAGAAGTTGATTAAAATTACTTGCTAATTGATCATTATTAAAAAATTCACCATAAGTAAAAAAGCCACTCACTGGTGCAAGCTTTGTCAATGGAAGAATCTCATTTAGAATCTCTATCCCCAATAGTTTTTTTCTTGCCATACATGAGTATATAAAAATAGATTCTACCGGTTTTCTTAAAACTTTTTCATAGGTATATTTAGCATTATTCAAAATATACTGTAAGTTCCCATAACCAAACCAAGCTTTTTCATTTGCTTTAATATTTCCAGCAAAGACTAAAGAACCATCATCATTTTTTCCAACTACTGCTCTTGCAATAACCATCCCCTCTCTTTTTACAATTAAAGGAAACTCTATCCCGATAGCTGGGAGTTGTCTAGCAATATCTTTACCTAAATATTTACTATATATCTCTTGGGGTGTTTGCTTATCTATACCATAGATTACATTTTCTACAACTTTTGTAATGGTAAACTCTTTACCTATTGCCTCCCATCCAAAACTAAGAGTGCTGTTTACTATTAGCTTATCATTATAAAGTATAGCCCCAACTACACCATCTTCTATAATTCCATTTTTTGTAAATACAAAAGTTTTTTTAAACATTGCATTATCACCAGCTAAACCACCAGCTACAACAATATGTGAAGCTTTTTTATTAAAACCTCTTAAAAAACCTTCACCATTAGTATTTAAACCATCTACAAATACAATTGCAACTCTTGCATCATCTATATTAGGAATATTGTTTATCAAAGTTTTTGCAGTAACTAAACTTGATTGCCCTTGATTTGCAGAACATATTTCAATTTTGGTCTCATTAAAAATACTAAAAGATAAAACTGTACTCTTTTCATATATATTATCTTCTAATATCTCACCATCTGTTGATGAACCTATTATATTAATATGTTTTAAAAGCTCTCCAATATCTTGAAGTAAGCCATCGATAAACTCTTCATTACAGATACCAGTAAAAATTTGCAACAATACGCTGTTACTATCAACAATCTTATTTTCTTTTATAAAATTTTGCAGATTTTCTTTGGTAGTATAATTAGTATTTATTGTTCGCACTCAAGCCTCGCATCACTATATATTTTTGCTTTTAAATTGCACCTATATTCTGACATATAGATAATTAAAACTCCATAAAGATAAAAAATATTTATAAACTTTATTAGTAATTTTAATCCCTAAATTTTTACATAATTCTGCTTAAAGATAAGGGAAAACTCACTTCCCTTGTTTAACTCTGATTTAACATCTATTTTTATCTCCATTGCATCACATAATCTTTTAGTAATATCTAAGCCTATCCCATAACCACTAGAGTGTTCTTTGTATGAACGCTCAAATATCTCATTTGGATTCTTGATTCCAACACCACTATCTTGAATATATAAAATATTATTACGAGTATAAATTTTTATAAAACCATTCTCTTTATTATATTTACAAGCATTTGAAACCAAGTTTACTAATATCTGCTTAAATGCATTTTTGTTTATCAAAACACTAAAATCATTAAGCTCTACTAAAAAATTTATCTCTGTATAGATTCTTTGTTGTGTTTGAACTACATCATTTACAATCTCGAACAGATTTTCATTTTGGATAATCATGGTTTTTTCTTGAAGTAAAAGTGTTAAGTTATTATGTAATTCTGATATATCCTCAACACTTTTTTTGATTCTTATTAGTGGTTTATTTTCTATAAATTCACTTTTCTTAGAGAGTAATTTGATGTTTAATAGTATTGATGTTATAGGGGTATTTAGATCATGTATCAAATCTTTTGAGAAGTTATCTAACTTTGTTATAGCTTCTTGCATCGGTCTTAATGCACCAACTGATAAGAAATAACTAATCACTCCAAACAAAATAAGTAAAAATATTTGAAGTGCAATAATATGTAATTTTATATCAAGAAGATTCTTATAATATTCACTCTTATCTTTTTGCACTAGAATATAACCACCCTGCCAACTATATGGCATATATTTTAAAAATTTATCCTCTTGAATTTTAAAATTATCCATTGAAAACTCTTCAATAACAATATCTTTTATCTCATAGCTAATTGTTGTAGTTTGAGGGATTTTCTTCATCTTTATTTGTCTTACATACTCTATCATCAAAAAATGCTCTTTCTCTATAAGAGTCTTTTTTTGCTCCTCAAAATAAAAAAATCCAGATGCTAAAATAAGTAAAGCAACACTACCAAAATAGATAATAAAAAACTTCCAAAATGCTTTTTTCTCATGCTTTAACAAGTCGGTACCCTACCCCTTTGATAGTTTGAATCTCTAAACCCACTTTTCTCAGTTTAGTGATGTAAACTCTCAAAGCACCCTCGCTAGATTCATTGACAGAATCTAGTTCATGTAGAAGCTCTTGTTTTGTTACAGTCTCATCTATTCGTTTGAAAAATATAGATAAAAGTTTTTGTTCAAGTGGTGTAAGTAAAGTTAGTGAGCCATTATTTAGTAGTTCATTAGTAGATATTTTATAGATTAATTTTTTATATTTCACCTCATCACTTTTAGCATTAAAAGATTTTCTAAGAAGTGATTTGATTCTGATCAAAAGCTCATCAAAATCAAAAGGCTTTTTCAAATAATCATCAGCCCCAACCTCAAAACCTTTAGATAATGATGCTATATCACTAAGGGATGTTAAAAATATACAAGGTGTAGTACTACCAGAATCTCTTAACATGGCTAAAAGTTCAAAACCATTAATATCAGGAACATTTACATCAAACAACATAATTTCAAACTCATCAGAGTAAGTTAAGTCTAAAGCATCATCACCATTTGTGGCAAGTGTTATTGTATAACCTTCCGATTCTAAAAGCTCTACTAAAGTCTCAGAGAGTATTAAATCATCTTCTAAAAGTAAGATTCTTGCCATTTGAAATACCTGATGTTAGATTTTTTATGGGTTGTTTAACTAAAAACTATTTTTAAAAGATTTTAAAATAACTTCCTTGTGGTTTACCCCTGTTTCAGAATTTAATATCATCTTCGCAAAGTCATCATTTAAAAACTTTACATAAAAAGATTTGATGTAAGGGTAACTATAACTTTTATTTAATGTAGGGTAGATATATTTTTTATTTATACTTAGTTGCATCAATATAAAGAGTGTAAATGTAGTGATTATGAGAACCTCTATAACAGTTATTAATTTTGCAAAAAATATTTTAATTTTTTGGTTATTTATAAATTTAGAACTAAAAATATATATAAAACTCCAAGAATAATATATAATAATAACATTTATACTAAAAGCTATAAGGATAAGGATAGTGTAAGTATCTGCGAGTACAAGATGCCATTTACTTAAAAAATTCCCTGTATAAGTGGAAAATTTTGCACTTATTGAAATGAGAGCAAAAATTTTAAAATAATCAAATACTTTTATGTATGTTTTTCTACTATAGCTATAATAAATAGCAAATGAGATAAAGATAATTAAAAATATATCTATAAGGAGATAGAGGTTAAGTGAGCTTGTATTTATCATCTTGCGATGTTAGCTATATCTACTTTAGATATAACTTAAACCCGAATTATGCAATAGAGAATTAAAAATTTAATCTATCATTGAAATCAAGGCATAATTCGGGTTAAAAAGCACTATTCCCAATCATCAAACTGACTACTTGTATGCTTATCTTTTTTATATCTTTTAGCATTTTTACTTTTATCTAGTTGATTTGAAGCATAGATAATCTCATCTTTTATCTCTTTTACATCTTTATCTGAATCTTTATAGCCAGAGATTTTTTTCACAAGTTTTTGCAACTCTTGAAGTTCCCCTTTATAAAGAGGTATCTCATCGATTCTATTTAAAAGTTTAAGTGCATTATCTAGTTTTTTATTAAAACCTTTATGAGTTAATGCTGGTGTGTTTAAAAGATAAGAGATTATACTTTTGTGAAATCTCTCCAACGCTCTTATATAACGAAGTCTTGTTGCGTTATCGATAGCTTTTTGTGATGCTGCCATGTTTAGCCTATTTTTAATTTGGTATAATTATACAATTAAATTTGGAGAAAAAATTGAAAAAAATTATTTTTACGCTACTGGTTCTAATCTCATCACTTTATGCTGAGTTAAAAAATGAGTATCTATCTCAAAAAATGCTTGATTCTAAGATTCCTATTGTTGATATTAGAACAACTGGAGAGTGGATTGAGACTGGAATTATTAAAAACTCAATTCCAATTATGTTTTTTAATGAGCAAGGAAAATATGATGTGAATAGTTTTCTTAAAGAGCTGAACGAAAAAGTAGATACAAGAAAAGCTTTTGCTCTCATTTGTAGAACAGGAAGCAGAACAAAGATGGTATCAACTTTCCTATCTCAAGAACTAAATTATAAAGTAACAAATATTCTTGGTGGAGTTATGTATCCACAAATAAAAAATCCACCATTTGTAAGCTATAAAAAATAATGCCTACTTGGATTAAATTTCTATTTTACCTAACACTAAGAATCGTTATAACCTTTAGTGTTTTAGGCTTTTTTATATTTTTACTTTGGGGTGCTTTGTATCTTCTTTTTATTGATTAACGGCTTAATATCATTCACTAAAGCATAAAGTGTCGGAAGATATATAAGGTTTAAAACTGTTCCCCAAATCAGACCAAAACCGATTGAAATCGCAATAGGTTGAAGAATTACAGCTTGACCGGTTGCATAAAAAATTAGTGTAGATAATCCTAGAAATGTTGTCACCGATGTGATGATAATTGGGCGAAGTCTTAGTTTTGCGCGTTTAAAAAACTCCTCTGATTTATGAGTTCCATGTAAAAAATCAAGCATAATAATCCCATCATTTATCACAACTCCAGCAAGTCCAAGTATCCCTATCATAGATGGCATTGTTAGATTCATACCTAAGAGTTTATGTCCTAGTAATGCCCCAAGTATAGAGAGGGGAATCACACTCATCACCATAAGTACATATTTTATTTTTGAAAAAATCAAAAGTAAAATTAAAAATATCAAAAATACTGCTAAAATAACTGTATTTTTCATATCACCTTTTAGTTGTTTGTTTTTCTCTTTTTCACCTAAAAGATTTACCTCGATTCCGGTTGATGATATCTCATCAAGAGTTGGTTCTAATTTTTCTAAAATCTCATCAGGAGTTATGATTCTTTTATCCACTTTTGCAAAAAGAGTTTTTACAATACTCCCATTTAACTTGTTTATCTTTTCATAATCTCGTATCTCTATAATCTCTGCTACATCACTAAGTGAAACAAAAGCACCATTGGATAATGGAAGAGAAAAATTAAGTAAAGTTTGAGTTTTATCTTTCTTAGAATCCTCAGTTTTAATCTCCATAACTCCTCTATTGTTAAAAGTTGTCGTTTGTTTTTTTTGTAAAAAATAGTTACTTAAAGTTCTCGCTATCGATGTTTCACTTAAACCTAAACTCTCACCATAAGGGTTGATTTTTATCTTGTATTCCATCTTTCCATAACGGATATTATCACTATAATTTGAGATACCTTTAAGGGTGGATATTTCACTTGACAACTTTTTAACAGCTAACTCCAAATCCTTATCATCGCTACCTGATAGATTTATCTGAATATCACTACGGATTAGACCTGCTTTATCCTCCAACACACCCAACTCTAGCATATTATACTTCTCTTTATATGAGGCTATAATCTCCTCTGCTTGTGGTGCTAACTCAAAAGTTGTTTTTTCCCTTTTTGCTTCAGCATTATCAAAATCAAAACTAAAATCTAAAACTGGATTTACATATTTGTTCACCCAATTTGTATCGATTCTCTCATATAACTCTATGGTTATGTAAAATACATTGTTATTAAACTCTGTCTCACCCGATAAACTTCTTCTATATCCACTTGTAGATGATGTAGTTTTTATAGAAAACTGCTCTGAGTGTTCCCTCATTTTAGATTCTATCTCTTTTGCTATCTCGAAAGTATCCTCTATCGGGGTATTGATATCTAGTTTTCCAGATATATAGATATTGTTTCCATCAAAATTTGGAAAAAATTGAAACTTCATAGATTTAGCCGTTATAACTGTAAGTATTGGAATCAAAATTAAAAATAATATAAGAAATATTTTTTTATACTTTATATGAAAACTAAGTACCCTCTCATAAAGATTTTGAAATGGTGTCCAGTTTATAAAATTGTTACTCTTTTTTAAAACTTCACAAGCATGAAGAGGTAAAAACAAAAAGCTCTCAAGAAGCGAACCAACTAAAATCATAATCACAACGATAGGGATTAAGATAAGAAATAGAGCCATCTCCCCTTGCATCAAAAATATTGGTAAAAAAGCAGCAGCTGTGGTTAGAGTTGCTAAGGTGATTGGTAAAATCATCTCTTTTATACCAAGGATAGAAGCCTCGTAGTTCTCCATCCCCTCATCAATATGGCGTTGTATATTCTCACTTACAACTATCGCATCATCCACTACGATTCCTATCGCTATCAATGCACCTAAAAGCGATATCATATTAATTGAGTAACCCATATAATAGATAAACAATAACCCAATAATAAAAGAGAATGGTATCCCCAATGCCACAATAAAAGCGATACGAAGATTTATAAGAATATACATAGATAAAAAAACCAAGATAAGACCAAACATTAAGTTTGAAACCACAGTATCAAGACGATCTTTCATACGGATAGAGGTATCTTGATAAAAGTTAAATATCACACTTTCATAATTTTTTTCTAATTTTTTAATCTTCGCTCTTAACTCTTGAGAGATCTCTATCGAATTTCCCTCTTCACCTTTAGAGATTACCAGTGTTAATGTTTGATTATTATTAAATGTTGAGAGTGTTTTTGTTTGTGGATAGTGAATTTTTATATTAGCTATATCATCAAGTTTTATAAACTTATCATCAATACTTAATATACTCTTTTTATACTCCTCTATATTTGCCTTTCCATTTGTAGTGGAGACAAAAGCAAAACTTCCCTTTTGCTCAATATTTCCAATAGGGAAGATATATGAAAGATTTGAGATTGCACCTATAACACTTTGAGGGTTTAACCCATAAGCTATCAAGGCAGAGGAATCTATACTGATAAGAATCTCTTCATCAGAATCTCCCCAGATTGATATGTCACTAATATTTTTAACTTTTGATAGTTTAGATTTTATCTCTTGTGAGATAACAGTAAGTTCCCCACGAGACAATTTATCTGAAGAGACTGAGAGTTTTATCAAGGATTTTGATTTATCCAAAAGCTTTGCGATTGGCTCGTTCATATCTGATGGTAGATACTGCTTTGATGAGGCAACAGAATCTTTAACTTTACTCAGAAGATTGATTCTATTTGAGTTCTCATTAAGTGTTAAAACAATCGAGAAAGAACCTGGTGTAATGGTGGTTTCTGTTTTATCTATCCCATTTATATTACTTAAAGAATCTTCAATATCACGAACTGCCATCTTATCCATGGTAGTAGCACTAGCCCCAGCATAACTGCCACTCACACTAATCTTATCAAGTTCAACAGTTGGAAATATCTCTTTTGGGATATTTATATAAGCATTTACACCAAGATAAGCTAAAAAAATAAGTAACGCATAATTTAGCCGTTTATTTGATATAAAATACTCAATAAATTTACTCATTAATTATGATTTAAAATCCCACTCATTAACTTCCTCTTTTTGACTTCTAGCATAAATCAATAATCCAACTGCTAAAAGAACCAACAATGCCACTAATCCCAATCCATACTCTATGTAATAGGTCTCTTTTTCACTCTTTTTCTCAACAGGCTCTAGAGAAACTGGTTCCTCAGAAACTAACTCTTCGTAAGTTGGTTGTTCATAAGTTATCTCTTTTTTAACCTCTGCAATTTCAGGAATGTTTTCAACTACTGGCTCTGCTTCTATCTCCTCTACTAGAACCTCTTGTGTTATCTCCTCCTCAACTGCATCTACTTTCTCTTCTATTACAATCTTTTGCTCTTTCTCCTTTACTACTAAAGTCTCTTTTTTAGGAGCTATAAATTTCTCTTCAACAATTTTTTTCGAAAAAGGATACTCCAACACATAAGAATCACTATAATGAGTTTTAAGAAGATCTAAGCCTAAAAACAACTGTCCATAAGTGTTAAAAGGTGCTAGAGTTATAACATTATAATCACCAACTTTTTTTAATTCACCCTTTAGAGAGTTTCTCTCCATAAGCTTTTTTAACTTCGAATCACTAATCATCAAAGCATTTAATTTTTGTATCTCTTTTTGAGCGTTAGCCTCATTCAAATAACACCCAAGTATCACCTGTCTTTGTGCTGAAAATAGCATCGTAGATAACAATAATATTAAAAATATCTGTCTCATTTTATACCCCTTTTATAATAAAGATTTAATAACATTACTCACACCTTGATGTAAGTTGTATGTAGATATTGGAAAATCTAAAGATTCTTTTTCTAAATTTACATTATTGATAGCTAAATAATCATACAAAGTATTTAATTCTATCTCCTCATATTTTTCACAAAAAGACTCATCTAACTTTGTTCTTAGAAGTTTATTTGCTACATTTGATTCTTGGATAGTAAATGCTAAACTTTTTAAACTAACAAAATCACTCCACAGCAAAAATAGTTCAGGTGTTAACTCCTCAACCCTCTTACCCTCTGGATTGAAAAGCATATCTAAATCTCTTAGTGGAATTAAAACACTTAAAATAGCTTCTGAAAATGGAATAATCTTCGTTGTCCAAAACGGTGACTCATTTCTCGTAATTAACTCAGAATCTAAAACTTTTCTAATATCTTCAATAGAGCCATTTTTAAATAACTCATAACTAACTTGTTTCATCATTTCTCTTTTTTATATTATATCCATAATGATACCCAATTCATCTATATATTAGATATAATTCTCACTAAAATTAAAGTAGTAAATATAATGTCTAATAATAAAATAATAAAAAATAGCACAGCAATCGCCATTGGTGGTTTTGATGGGATGCATATTGGGCATCAGCATCTGTTTGCAGAGTTGGGTAAAAGTGGAACTATTGTTGTTATAGAGACTGGTTATGCAAACCTTACGCCTAAAGATGAAAGAGAAAAATTCTCCCATTATCCTATTATTTATATAGAATTAGATGAGATTCGTCATCTTGATGGTAAAGAGTTTATAATTTATCTAAAAGAGAAATTTCCAAAATTGAAAAAAATCATAGTGGGATACGATTTTCATTTTGGAAAAAATAGAAAATACTCTTTTAATGATTTAAACTCCCTTTTTGATGGGGAAGTTAAAATTGTTGAAGAAGTTACTCTTCATGGGGATTCTATCCACTCCCATAAGATAAGAGCAAAACTAGGAATCGGTGATATTAAAGGTGCTAACGCTTTTTTAGGACATAACTATACAATTATAGGTAAACATATAAGAGGTCAAGGGATTGGTAAAAAAGAGCTAGTTGCGACTATAAATATAGAAGCTGATGCTTATTTGATTCCTAAAGAGGGAGTTTATGCAACACTTACGCGTATTGATGATAAGGAACATTATCATCCATCTGTTTCATTTGTTGGTCATAGAGTAACTACAGATGGTTCTTTTGCGATTGAAACACATATACTTGATGGTGAGGTTTCTTGTGAGAGTAAAAGCTCTATAAGTTTTGTGAGTTTTATACGAAACAATGAAAAATTTGATACCTTAGATGAATTAAAAATAGCGATAAAAAAAGATATAGCGATAGCTAGTAAAGAGTTGAAATTTTTACAACTATAATAAAAGAGAGATAATGGATAAAAAAATGATGAATAGAGAGTATTTGATTAATACTCAGGAGATGGATTTTAAATTTGTGCAAAACCCAACAGATTTTATAGTTGATGAGATTGCACTTAGTGATTTTAAAGGTAATGGTAATTTCTTAATTATACTTGTTAAAAAAGTTGAGATGACAACTTGGGATATGGTTGCAAATTTTGCAGATTTTTTACGCATACCTGCTCAAAAAATTGGTTATGCAGGATTAAAAGACAAACATGCAACAACAACTCAGTATATATCAGTAGATATTAGGCATGAAAAAGCTCTTAAAAAATTTAAAAATTCTCAAATAAAAATACTTAAAACAATTAAACATGACAAAAATATCCGCATGGGTGATTTAGCTGGAAATAGATTTAGTATAAACCTACAATATGTAGATTCTATGGAAGCTGGGAAAATTGAGAAATTAGCTAGAAAAATAGCTAAAAATGGTTTACCAAACTATTTTGGTTATCAAAGGTTTGGTCGTGATGGTGATAGTATAAAACAAGCCAAAGAGATGATTAAAGGTGATCTGTTCATAGCAGATTCCAAAGTTAAAAAGTTTTTAATCTCTATCTATCAAAGTACATTTTTCAATGAATGGTTAAGAGAGAGGGTTATTAGCAGTAGAGAAGAGAATGATGGAAAATTTTTACTTTTAAATGGTGATGTGTATATCTCACAACAGGGGAAATTATCAACTCCAAAGATTATGCCAACTAGAGAGTTTGAGAATAAAAAACTGATTCCAACTGGTCTTTTATGTGGTAGAGAGATTTTTCGTGCAAGATATGATGCTAGAGAGATTGAAAAAAAGTATGATGATGAGTTTTTACAAGATAAAGGTTACAGAAGAGAAGCATTAATCTTTCCAAAAGAGATTAATTGTAAGTTTGATAAAAAGTTTTCTGTTCTCAATATCACTTTTGAACTACCAAAAGGCTCTTATGCAACTGTATTTTTAGAGGCTATAAAAAACAAAAACTTTAGTGCTAAGGATGTAAAAAGCACTATTTAACTTCTAATTTCCTGCATCTGGTTACTTTTGCAGATAAATTTACAAATAAACATCTGTTATTATAATAATTTAATACAACTTAGATTATAATCGTGAAATTAATTTTTAGGGAGCATTACATGCCTGAACTATTTACATTTATAGGTGCTATTTTTGGTCTATCTCATCACGGAGATCCTGAGACATACAAAATGGTTATCTATATGACACACATGCTACTAGCTGCTGGTATAGCTTTAATGCTAGTAAAATCAGCTATGTCAAACCTTCAACTTGTTCCTAAGGGAACTCAGAACCTAATGGAGGCATACATTGGTGGTGTTTTAAAGATGGGTACTGATGTTATGGGTCAAGAACAAGCTCGTCGTTTTCTTCCACTAGTTGCTACTATTGGTCTTTTTGTTGCTATTGCTAACCTTATCGGAATTGTTCCTGGTTTTGAAGCTCCAACTGCATTCTTAGAATTTGCATTTACTTTAGCAGTATCTGTATTCGTTTACTACAACTATATTGGTATTAAAGAGCAAGGTGTTGCTAAATACTTCAAGCACTTTTTAGGTCCAGTTTGGTGGTTATACTGGTTAATGTTCCCAATCGAAATCGTTTCTCACTTTTCTCGTTTAGTTTCTCTTTCTTTCCGTTTATTCGGTAATGTAAAAGGTGATGATATGTTCTTGATGGTTATCTTAATGTTAGCTCCATGGATTTTACCAATGATTCCATTTGCTCTACTTAGCTTCATGGCGTTACTACAAGCATTTATCTTTATGATGCTTACTTATGTTTACCTTGGTGGTGCTATCGCTGTTGACGATCACTAGGTCGTAGGCTTTATTATGCAAAAAGATATTTTCGATAGAACTATAAGCTTTTTGCTTGGAGCATCATGGGCAATTGTCCTTTTTGGTGCTCTTATGACTTTCAAAACTTTCCTCATTTTAGGCTTGGGTCTATCTATTTTTATCACAATATTATTTGTAGTTATGTCACTGTTTATGATTTTAGCACTTGATGCTTTTGCTGTAAATAGAGAAAAATTAGTTGAGATGAAAAAACAAACTAAACTTTTAGAGAAGATTTATTCTAAACATACGAAATAGATAAGGTGTGGATATAAAAATGGGTATCTCTACCCATTTTTAAGTTTTCTAAGTGCCTCTTCCTCGTCATCTGTTCTCATCAAAGACTCACCAACTAAGAAAGCATCAACACCAGCTTTACTTAAATCTTCTAGTTGAGTATGTTCATATATACCACTCTCAGCTACAATAACCTTACCATTTGGAATCATTGGGATTAGGTCATAACACAAGTTCATATCCATCTCAAATGTTTGTAAATTTCTATGGTTAATTCCAATAATATCACTACCTGCATAGATTGCTTTTGTAAGATCTGATTTATCATGAACCTCAACTAAAGCTTCCATCCCTAGGTGTCTTGTATAAGCTAACAACTCTTTTAATTCACCCTTACTAAGAGCAGCAGCTATTAATAAAATAAAATCTGCACCATGCACAACAGCTTCTAGTATCTGATACTTTGAAACTATAAAATCTTTTCTTAAAAGTGGAATCCCAACATATCTTCTAATGCCACCTAGGTAATCTAATGAACCCTGAAAAAAGTGAGGTTCTGTAAGGATAGATATTGCACTAGCCCCACCCCTTTCATAAGCCTGAGCAATTGCGATTGGATCAAACTCTTCACGAATAACGCCTTTTGATGGTGAAGCTTTTTTTACCTCAGAGATGATTCTATATGGATCTTCCTCTGTTGCTGTTAAATATGGAAACACATCTCTAGGAGCCCTTGCATTATATGCTAGTGAACGACCAAGCCAGTCAAGAGAGAATTCTTTCTCTCTTTTTACCAAATCTTCTTTTGTCTTTTTTATAATATCATCTAAAATCATTTTACCTCTTTACTATTTTATTTAAAATACACTCTTTAATTTTTTTTGCATGATAAAGAACTTCAGGCTCATCTGAACCCTCTCTTTTAAGTATCTCTTGCATTATTTTATCTGCTTTTTTACACTCACCCAACTTGTAATATCCCCAAGCTTTAGAATCTAAATAATATACAGAATTTGGATTTATAGCTAATGCTTTATCAACATAGTTTATCCCTTTTTGTATATCTAAATCATGTTCTATCAACAAATAGCCTAAATAGTTTAGATATAAAGGCTCTTTGTTTCTCTGAACAACATCTTCTAATGTTGATGTTACACTACGGAGCATATCTTGATCATCTCTATTTGTAGAACTTTCATATTCGAAAATAGCACTCTGTCCCAAATAGTTTGTTTCACCAGTTTTTTTGTATAACTTTTTAGCTAAAGGGAAAGCTTTTTTATAATTATTTAGATTCACATAAATCTGTAAAAGTATCTCATCATCACTTTTAGAATCTTCTAAAAAACTTATAAGCTTTATATGCTCTTTTTTATAACTATATATTTGAACTATTTTTTTAGCTATCTTAGCACTTTTATTCATCTCATAAATTTTGAGATATGTTGATAGTAAACCATCTATATTATTTTCATTACTATAAAAACTTATCAATCTATTACATATTAACTCAGAACATCCATGAATCATTATATGTGTTTTAAGTTGGGCTATTGCATCTTTTTTTCTTTGTAGATTCAGATATAAAATTATTGACATTCTATCCAATAGTTTTTCATTATAATCTTTAGTATAAGCAGATTCAAGATATTTCATTGCAGTATCAAATTTTTTTTGTTTTATATATACCTCACTTACAAATAGATAATCATCAATATTATTTGTCAATGAAACTAACTTTAGTGCATTCTCTTTTGCTAACTTTAATTTTTTCAATTGAATTAAGGCAACAATTTTTAAACGAACTAATATATAATCATCAAAACTTCCATCTATAATATCATCAATTTTTGAGATAACTTTGTCATTCTCTTTTAAAATCAAATCACTTTGTAATGAACGATAAAGATACTCTTTTTTATTTGATTTTTCATAAAGTGTGTTGAAAATGCTTGAGGATGCTTTATACTCTCTTAACTCCTCTGCACGAAGAGCAAACATTATATATCTATCTTCCTCTTGGAATGCTTTTTGATTTGGTTTTACATTCGAAGACAAATCACCAATACACCCAGTAAATAAAAACGAAGAGAGCATCAATAAAAGTAGTTTAAACATCACTATCACCAATAATACCAGGACACTCTAATTTCAACTCATCTACCCTAGTTTTATAATAATCCCAAAATGGAAATGTTTTACATTGAAGTGGTCTTGCATCATAGATAGTACAAGCATTAGATTCTCTATCATAAAATATACACTCATGAGAATCATTGAATTTTATCTCTTTTATAGAGTATTTATACCCTTTTTTAAAAAGATAATCATTAACAAACTCTCTAATATCTAAACTTAATAATTTACTTATTTTTTCTATCTCATTTTTTGTAACATAAATATAGCCACTTTCACCAGTACAACATTTACCTTGACAAGCTGAACAAGCGTTGGGGTTAAATGCATAATCAAAGCCATCTTCTTTCATTATAGGGAACATTTAATACTCTGAGTTGAAGCTTTTTTATAAATCTCTTTTACATCATCACTATATTCTAATCCATCAAAAGCGATTAGAGGTTGCCACACTTTCATTAAAGATGATGAGCCATTTCTTACATGCAACATAACTAAAGAGGCCTTTTTATCTATTTTTGGGTGTACAAATTGAACATCAACTACTCTCAACTTCACTTTATCAAGTTCAGCACAAATCAGACCAAACTGAGAAGCATCATAACAAAATATGAAATGAGAGTGTGGCTTTAATAACTGTGATACCTTTTTAAAAAAATCTTTTAATGGCAAGTTACTATTATACCTTGCATTAAATAACATCTCATTATCACTCTTTGATGCTCCATCATGATAAAATGGTGGATTTGAGATGATATAATCATATTTTGTATCAGGTTCTAACTCTAAAAAGTTAGATTTATGAATCTTATACTCTATTTTATTTACTCTTGCATTATTTGTAGCGTATTGAACAAATAGATCTTGCTTCTCAACAGCTTCTAACTCTACTTTTTTGTTATCACGAGCTACTAAAAGACCAACAACTCCACAGCCAGCACCCACATCAAGAACTTTCCCTTTTGGTTTAAAAGAGGAGATAAAATCAGCTAAAAATATAGAATCACTATTGTAATAATAACCACTATCAGGCTGGTAAAGAAGCATCATAATCCTTGATTTTATTTTATTATTTATTTAGATATAATTATTGCAATTATATCTTAAAGGCATTAAATGATTATTATCCCAGCACGATTAGCATCAACTCGGTTTCCACAAAAGGTTTTAGCAGATATTGGTGGTCTTCCTATGGTTGTAAGAACAGCAAAAAAAGTTGCTCATCTAGATAGAGTTGTTGTAGCTGCTGATGATGAAAAGATTATTGAGATATGTAAAGAGCATGGAGTGGAAGCTATGCTTACCTCAAAAACACATAAAAGTGGTACAGATAGAATAAATGAATGTGCAACTATCTTAAATCTAAATGATAATGAACTCATAATCAATGTTCAAGCAGATGAGCCTTTTATAGAACCAGAAGTTGTAGAATCTCTTATGAAAAAACTCCAGGAGTTACAAGAAAACAAGGAATCATTTATAATGGGAAGTTGTTATAATACAATTAATGCCCAATCAGCTGAAGATCCAAACCTAGTAAAAGTTGTTTTAGATGATGAAGATAATGCTATATATTTTTCCCGTTCAAAAATCCCTTACAATCAAGGTGGTAGATCTAAGTATTTTGGACATATTGGAATCTATGGCTTTAGTAAAAAAAGCTTAGGTGAGTTTTGTAATCTCAAAGATGCACCAATTGAAGATATTGAGAAACTTGAACAGCTTCGTGCAATATATCATCAAAAGAAAATCACTATGGTAAAAGTTTCTAGTACTGGTTTTGGAATTGATACTAAAGAGGATTTAAAAAGAGCCGTAGAGATTTTTCTTTAATTTTCAACTATATCATAAATTTTAGAGTCCATAAATGACTCTAAAAATACAAGAAAATAAAAACACTATTTTGATTCATTGACATTAACAATTTTCATAATACCATCTTCATCCTCTTTAAGTTTAAATATTTTTTTATTCATACTTTCATCTGTGTGTAGTTCTATCTCTACTTCTGGATTTTTTAATTTATATATAATATTATTAAATCCTCTAAGTGGCTGATTTAACACAATTCTAGCATCAAATATTGCAGAATTACCACTCAGTTTCTTTTTATCAGACTTATTATATTGAGTTTTTTTATACTCAATTTTTTCTTTTAATTTTTATGGCGAACTTGCATAACTTTACATAATTTATATTTTTTTAAAATAGTTGAAGATATTTTATCCCCTTTATTTTTACTCTTAATCATGATAGCTTTTATTCTTTTACATGGTTCTAAGTTATCTTTTATTTTTTGTGTAATATCTTTTAATGCTGCTAATAAAAGTTTCAACTCATCTTTTAATTTATTATTATAAACATCATCATCTTTTTTATGATTATCAAAACCACTATCAACAGAGGTGTCAATTATAAATTTATTCTCTTCACCCCTTACCCTCTCTATTTGAATATATTGTGAAGCTTCCATCGTTATATGTGAGCCAAGTACCCCTATCTCAATAGTTTTTGCTTTAATTTTTCCACGCATAGCATTTTGAACAATTGCAATATCTGCAATAATTTCACCACCCTCAAGCGTTTTAACTTCAACTTTACGACCTATGATTTTACCTTTATGAAGCCCTATATTAGCATTAACACATTTAATAGAAGATTCCTCATGAGATTGACCAGATATAGAGATATCTCGTGATTCTATCTGTGTATGAGGTCCAATGCTTCCCTCAATTGATAATTTTTGCACTTTAACATGCATACCAGCTTCTACGGCATCTTCTAAAGGGTTATTTTTTACTACATTGATAGATATTTCAGAATCTAAATCAGAATTTATTGTACCTGTTGTTTTAAAAGATATCTCATCTATATCTAAAGTATTTGATACCTCGTATTGGTTCCCTTTTTTAACTAGGTAACCACTTTTATTGGATAGATATTTTATATTTTCAAAGCTATCTTGTACTTCTATACTATCTTCAACTGTAAATACTGGTTTAGCATCTAAATTAACCGTCTCAACTTCAATTATTTCACCTTTACAAGTTCTACCATTTTCACCCTGATTAGGTTTAATAAATTCAAATAGGTCATCACCTTTTGTGCAACTTAACAAAAATCCTCTATTTGAATAATCAACTCTACCATCAGAATCTTCAACATCGACACCCATGTTTTCTTCAATTGTCATGCAAACATCAGCATTTATTGATTTAACTGCATCAAAGCCTTTTGAGATAAGAATTTTTTTATCTTCTTTAAAAGTTATTGTTTTAATTTTCTCTATTACATCTACATACTGCTCAATTATCTCTTCATAATCTACATCAAATAGATAAATCATAATATTTGATCTTAGTTTTTGTTCTAGTATATAATCTAAAAAATCATCATAAAGAGCATCAGAATAACTTAGTTTTGATCCTTTTTTAATAACTAAATAGGCATGAGTATCATTTTCTTGAAACTCTATTTCACTTATCATATCTCTAAAGGGATAAGCCTCATATTGAGATTCTACTTCTATATTGTATTGTTGTTTAAGTTCAATAGTTTTATCTCTTAGAGACCCTTCCTGCTTATATTTATCAAAACTCCCACTAGATACCTCAGAAAAATCAGAATCACCTTTTTTTACAAAAGTATCAATAGAGATAACTTCGATATAAAGTTTAGAGACAGGTATAGAGCGTTCCTTAGATATACGCTGTAGTTCACTTCTTACATCATTCGTAGTTAGATTTATAGACTTTAGCATAATATCAACCTTTAACTCAAAAATTTTAACCCGGATTATGCAATAGGAATTTACAAAATTTACCTATGCTTGTAATCAGGGGATGTTTAGTAAAAATTTTTAAGCTTCCTTTTGGTGGTGCAAATTTTTAATGAATGTGCCTTGATTGCAATGATAGATTAAATTTTTAATTCTCTATTGCATAATTCGGGTTTGACTTTATATAAGTGCCTGACCATAATAAATTATGTTACAGATATAATCGGCTAAATAAATAAAAAATATAATTAAATAAGATAAAAAAGATTTAGAAATGGGAGAGGAATTTTCTGTATAGAAAATTCCTTATCTTCGTGGTTTGATAAAAATTGTATAATCCCCAAATTGTTCAACTAAAGCAAATTCATGCTTTTGACAAAAACTAGAGTTCATTGTAGAGATCATAGCTTCAGCCTCTTTTTTTGCCTCAGCTTGTGAATCAAATTCAGAACTCTCTGCAAGTCCACTTTTAACAAAACATCTACAACTATTTTCAACTTTTACTTTATACATAGCTAACTTCCTTTTTTAAAAATCAAAGATATCATCAAAATCATCATCAGCAGCAGGTTGTTCATCCATTTTAAGCATACCAGCAATTGTTTGACAATTCACAACAATAGTATCATTCATAAAATCAACACTTGGTGCTCCCGTATGAAATGACTGCTCAATCCATTTTGACATATCATTACTAAATGCTTTACACATAGGTCCTAATGCTTCAGAATTATCCATAAACTGTGACATATGAGTTGACATATCAACAGATAATGAAGATAGTGCTGTAGAGATAGCATAAACTTCACTGTATGTTGATAAAATTGAACCTAGTCTATCAAGATATGTATAAATTTCAATCACTTCATCTTGAGTTACATCGCCACTACCAACAACTAACATTATGGAATTCAATTTATTTGCATACTCTTCTAAGTCATACAAATCATCTTTATCTATATAGTCAAATACTGTTAATTCAATAGAGCTAATTAAGTTTAATGGTGAAGCTATCTCTTC
>JAYEKJ010000224.1:0-5320 GCA_034660975.1 Campylobacterota bacterium | reverse complement strand
CCCTACTTGATAAGTATAGAAATAAAATTAATAAAAAGTTATTTTATCTTTCTTCTCATCAAAACATTATTCAAAAAATATTAGAACTTCACAAAGAAGAAAAGATAATTGATGAGATTATTTTACAAAACATCTTAGGTGATAAGTATAATGATATTTTACTATCAATAATAAGTAAAAATGCTATTTCTAGGTTAGATGATTATCTTGATATATTACAAGATTTTAGTATTAAAAGAGATGTAGCTGCATTAGCATTAGATATTAATAAAAATTTAGAAACTAATTATAGTGGAGTTGAGTTACAAGCAAAAGTTAATGATTTAACTGATTCATTAAATATATCTAATGAATTAGATATATTTGAGATTAATAATATTAATGATATAGAGGAACAAAATGTTGAATTTATTTGTAAAGAGTGGCTTCCAATACCTATAAGAACAGTATCATTAATTACTGCTCCAGGTGGTGTAGGAAAAAGTTGGTTAGTTCAGCAACTAGCAATAAGAGCAATTAAAGAGGGTAAGATAAAAAAAGCTTTTCTTTGGTTAAGTGAAGATCCTAAAGAGATAAGTAAGAATAGATTCAATAGTGTGTTTGATAAAGTATTGAATTTTACAGATAGTTCAATTAAATCTAAAATAGATATAAGTGATTCCCCTACAATACAATTTTTATATGATGATCAACGAAAAATTGAAGTATCACCATTATTCATACATTTTAAAGTAAAATTACAAAAATATGATTTGATCATACTTGATCCTCTAATTGCATTTTATGGGACTGATGAGAATAATAATTCAAGTGCAAGAAGATTTATGCAGCTATTTACAGATTGGGCAAATAAAGAGAATAAAACAATTATATTTATACATCATAGTACAAAAAACACTACTCAAAGTAGGGGAGCTTCTGCATTTATAGATGCTGTGAGAACAGTTTATGAGTTAGATATAATAAAAGATAATGATGGCAATGTAAAAAAGACAAATAAGCGTATTGTTAAACTTACTAAAGATAATTATGGAATTAATAATATATTAGAGAGTAATAGTGTACAAAGAGAGTTATTCCCAAGAGTTATTAAATATGAAGAGACTAAATATAAAGAAGATAGTTTTAATTTAGACATACATAAAGATTTTTAATGAAGAGCATATTATTTGTATGTTTAGGTAATATTTGTAGATCACCTTTAGCAGAAGGTATAGCTAAAGAGTATGTAAAAAATAATAATCTTGATATTGAAATAGATAGTTGTGGAACTAGCAGTTGGCATGTGGGTGAAGCACCATGTGATAACTCTATTAAAATAGCCCATATACAAAATATAGATATATCTATTCAAAGAGCAAGACAAATCACTAAAGATGATTTAAATAGGTTTGAGACAATAATAGCATTAGACAGTAGCAACTATGAGAACTTATTAAAAATGGGTTGTCCTAAAAATAAACTCTCTAAACTAGGTTTTTATGGATATAACAGTGAAGATGTACCAGATCCATATTTTTTTGATGGATTTGAAGGGTTTGAAAAAGTATATGAGATGATTGATATTTGTGTTAAGAGATTGATAGATGAGTAATTCAATAAAGATTTTAGAACTATCTGATTCAAACTATACAGAGTTTATAGAAGCTACTAATGCAGTTGTTTTTATAGATTTTTATAGTGACAGATGTCCACCATGTCAAACACTATTAACATACTTGCCAAATTTAGCAGAGCATTATAAAAATGACAATGTTGTAATAGCAAAGGTTAATTCTGCACACAACCCAAAACTCTCAAATAAGTTCATGGTACGAAGCGTACCTTTAACTGTTGTGATTGGTAAAGATAAAATGGTTAAAAAAGCAGAAGTAGGGTTGTTAGGTATTGACAGTTATATAAAAATGATAGATAAAGAGATAGGCAAGGGTAAAGGTTTCTTCTCAAAGTTGTTTGGATAAATGATAGATAAGATGAAGCTTTAGAGATAGGGTAGAGAGCATTAGTCACTAATACTTTTAGAGGATTTAAGGTATCCGCAAAAATTGTAATTGATTTAAAGCTATACTCTGTTACAATCTCTCCTAATTTTTACTTAAAGTAGCGAAATGAAAAATATTATAAAAGATACACTTGTAACCATCTCCTTGAAAATGGAATCTTTAAAAGGAGACTTCCTAGATGATAGTGAAAAACTTATGTATATTCATGGTGGTTATGGACAAATATTTAAAAAACTTGAAGCTAGTTTAGAATTCAAACAAATTGGTGATACTTTTAATATTACCCTTGAGCCAGTAGATGCATTTGGTGTATACGACGAGTCCTTAATAGTAAAGGAATCTCTTTACAATCTTCCTCAAGAAATTGAGATAGGAATGGACTTAGAAGGCGAAGATGAGGAAAGAGTTTGGATTGTTGAAAAGATAGATAATGGATATGCTACACTTAATGCAAACCATGAATTGGCAGGAATAACTTTAGTACTTTCTGGAGAGATATTAGAACTTGAACATTTGTCACCTGAAGCAGTTAAAGAAGTTCTTGACATGGAGAATGAACATTAAACTCTTATTTTGGAGCGAATAAAGCTGTTAGAAGTCTTGTTTCAATAGACTTGAATTGTTGAGCATCCAAAAGGTACACTCCAATGCACCATGAATCGATGTATACTTATTCTTCTAGCTCTTTAAATCATTTAATAAACCACTCCTTGTATTTAAGCTTTTTTCAGCTATAATGCTATCAATGAAAGATGATTATAGTTACATCTTTAGACTGCTTTGCATTGACGACTTTCAGTTTTCAGTAAAATTCACCTAAAAACTCACTTTCCTCACACCTCCTCAGCAATTAAATAAATATCCAAATACCTACCTCCCAATAAGCGAATAATCAACTTATGAACATCATTAAGATTCATCATAACTTGTTGGGTATCATTGATAATTAACATCTGTATTCCAATAAAACAATGAAAGATCCACCTAGTTGTTGGTGTAGATGTTGGTTTTCCTTTTTGGTCAGGGATTGTGCTATTTGTATTAGAAAGTTCTTTTCTAATACGGTATTCTAATGCTGCATACACCATAAGAGAGAGTGTCATAATAAATAGGAGTGCTTCAATACGCTCTGGTGACTTGATATAGATAGCATCACTTAAAAACTCTTTACCTTTTAAAAACCTAAACCCTCTCTCCACTATATGTTGGTTTTTGTAATTATCAAATATATCTTTAGGCTCTAGTGTTAGGTCATTTGTAGCTAATATAAAGTGAGATTTTTGATGTAGTTTATCATAAAAGCTTTGTAGTGATGATGCTAGAGTAAAAGTGCTACTGTAACGATAGTAGTCATACTCTTTTTCTGAGTGCTTACTTGGTCTGCCTGCTTTTTTATAGCATCCTCTTTTTACTATTGATTGCTTGATGATTTCAATACTCTTAAGTTTTTTGCTAATAATATTTAACGCTTTATTCATATCACTTTCACAAGCAAATTCCTCTTTTTCAAACTTCTGTATCAGTTGTAAATCTTTTTGGTTCTGTTTATCAAACTGTTTTTTCAAAGTGTGTCTTGAACGCTCCCTTGCCTCTTTTGAATAGATGATAATCCACTGCTGTTTAATAAGCAAGAGACCATAATTAATCTCATAGCTAACAACATTTAAAAGGTTTAGATTCAAGGCGAACTTTGCTCGGGCGTGCGAGCATCGTTAAGCAAAGTTCAACGCAGAAGGTAAGCCTTTTAAATGTTGCCCTAAGGGTGAAAAGATAAGCTACAATCTATTTCGTTGAAAAATCTTGAAGCTATTCATAGCTCCTGCGAATTTTCGCCTTGTATCTTATAGCTTCTCTTTTCATTAGCTATGAGATTAATTATGGTCTCTTACTTATCACCATACTCTGAGATATGAGTCCTATACGCATAAGATGTCTGTTTATCATCATTTAAAAATAATGAAGATATGTGGTCTTGTTTTTTAGTATCATCATTTTGCACAACCCTCATCACTTTAGGTGAACTAGAAGCGATAACATCTTTGGCTTCTGATATACTCTCTGGTACTCGTGTTACCCATGTTAAGCTTTTAAATGCATCAGATTGTAGATTACTTTTACTATAGAGTGCTGAATCTACTACTATTTTATGTTCAGTTGTATTCATAAGTGAATCGATATGGGTTTCAATGTTTGTAATAAAGCTACTTTTATCACTACTGTTGCCTGAGAGAGGCTTCATTGCCATAGGAATACCAGCTTTGTTATCAACTATCATCTCAAGCATACACTGTAGTAAGTCAGGGCGGTGGTCTTTACTGAACCCATGTGTGATTTCTATTGTAGTTTTGAGTTCTCTTCATCATTGTCTTTTTCTCGAGGGCTGTAAGCTTTCCCATATACGCTCATACTAGTACTATCAAGATGTCCAAACTCAGGTTTAAGATTCAAGGCATGGAATGCTTTAGTGCTTATAAGACTAAAGAGGGTACTTACATCATTCTCATAAAGCAGATCCATAGCTCTGCCTAGTGTATTATCATTGAGATGTTCGGCAGTAATACCCTTTTTTATCAAAATATCTAGTGGCAATGGTTTGTAAAAGTTTGGTGTCAAGTATAGAGGCTTTCCTGTAAATCCAAGTCCATTGATTATCATAGCTTTAACACATTCACCAATACTAACATAACGTTTTTTCTTATCTTGTTTAATTGTATTATAAATACTCTCAACAATACCTAATTCATCTATCATACCTGCCACTAAACCTAAGTGATCTACTATTTTTCCACTATATTGCACTTGTTCTACCTATATTTTTAGAATATTATAGCAATAAATATTATCTTATTTATTGCGAAGTGTACTTGAAAAAAGATAACCCTGTTTTTAGGGCTTTATTAATTGTTTAGTTTGTTGGTTTGGTGTGAGGAAAGTGAGTAATTCCAGAGTATCACTGCATTTTGAATAAGTCTTTTACAGTTGTTAGCTATATTTTGTTCTTCCTGGGAAGAAAATATAAACTCTGCATTGTTTCCAAAGAATTGTATATATTTATTATTAATCCCACATCCCTGTACGTATAAATTTTAAAGAATAATTTTCACATTTAGGGCAGAAACTATTTTCTTTACTTAACTTTAATCGCTTTTCAGCTCCATAATTCCATTGAAATGATACTTTAGATAAATCTTTTATATACTGATGTTACGATAATTAAAATTCAAGAAATTTTATAATTGTTACAATTTCAGGCAACCATTAGCTCTCCAACTTTTTCATAGGCAACTTTGAGAGCATCAATATATATCTTTTCTTTA
>JAYEKJ010000223.1:0-5325 GCA_034660975.1 Campylobacterota bacterium | reverse complement strand
TTTATAAACTTAGCAAAATGTTTATAGCTAGTTTTGTGGATAAAGAGTTAACACTTTTTGCTGCATCTCTTAGTTTTTACACTATATTTACTATTATCCCCTTGCTTCTTATAATGCTCACGCTTTTAACATCTTTGCCATCATTTTCAGATCATTATGAGACTATTAAAACTTTTATATTTTCAAACCTAATGCCTGTAAACTCTGAGGCTATTATGGGGCATATAGATGGATTTTTACAAAATTCTGCAAAGATGGGAGTTATTGGTTTAAGTATGGTTTTAGTTGCTTCATTGCTTTTTTTTAAGAACTTTGAGTATATTGCAAATAGAATCTTCCATGCAAAATCTCGAACTCTTTGGGAGTCTATAACAACATACTGGACAATGTTAACACTAACACCTATCGCCTTGGGTATATCTTTTTATATGAGTGCAACTCTTGCAACAGCGATAGAAACTAATGATATAACTTCAGGGATAAATATAGTTCCTTTAGTCCCTTATGTAATCATCTGGGGTCTGTTTTTCTTGATTTTTCAGATAGGACCAAATACAAAAGTAAATCCAAACGCATCAATAATTAGCTCTTTTATAATCTCAATAGTTTTTAGTATCTCAAAAAATGCTTTTATCTATTATGTTTTTTACAATAAATCTTATACAACTATGTATGGTTCATTCGCTATTTTGATGTTTTTGTTTTTATGGATTTATGTTTCTTGGATTATATTTATTTATGGGCTAAAACTATGTTATATGATAAATCGAGTATATCATAAGAGAGAGATTAAAGCTGAGCAGGATAGCTAGAAAACTCTTTTTAAAAACTGATATTAATGATAGAACTATATGGATAAAAAGCCATTTAAAAGATAGTTCTATCTGCATACTGTCATCTCCTAGAACTATAAAACTCTCTAGTATAGAATCAAGTAAATCTCCAAAACCTATCAGATGTAAAAATATACTAAGTGGATAAAACAGAGTAAAAAGTGATGTCCAAATAATTGATAATGGGTGGTAGATGCTAAATGCTCCGAAGATACTAAGAGAGTAGGGTAGCATTAAAACATAGACCCAGATAGGGATTAAAATAAATTGCCATATTTTACTTAGATGTTTGAAGTGGATAAGAAATAAGAAGATATAAAAAACTCCAGATATTGAGAGCCAAAATCCTAATGAAAAAAGCAGTTTTGGAAAAAATGCTAAAAGTAGAATCGCTGTTAAAAAGAGAGTTTGCATAGAGATGATTTTAAAAGCTCTATCGTAAAGTACAAAGCCCACTATGAGCATAGTAAAAGCTCTTAGCAGTGAGGCTGGAGAATCTAAAAATAGTAGATAAAGTAAAAGTATAGATGAGACTATCATAAACAAATCAACTTTTGAACTTCTATATGGAAAGTATCTGTTTTGAAAAAATCTATATGGATACTTTAGTAAAAAAAATAGTAAAAAACTCAAAACTCCTAGATGAAAACCACTAATAGCCAAAAGGTGGGATACTCCCAATGTTGAGAAAGATTTTTGTAACTCCCAGTTAAGGGGTGTAGCTGTGTAGAGTGCTTTGTATATATTAGAGATATTATTATTTTGGTGTGCTGAATCTATATAATTATTTAATTTTTGTTTTAGTGACAACTCCTCATGAACAGAGATTATTTTACCAAATGAAAAAAAAGTTGTTGAATATTGATAAAAGGATATATCCCCAGCCCATAGTTCAAGCTCAACTTTTTTACCAATATTTGGTGGAAATGAGTTTTTAGAGATGGTATAGAAACTAAACCCAGAATCACTTTTAAGTTTTAATACTTGGTAGGTTTTAGTATTACCTTTTTTAGTGAGTTTTGATTTTTTGTATTGTTTTAAAATGGTAGCAGTTACAAGAGTAGAATCAAATTGCGTTAGGGTTTTATAGTTATGGTACTCGATGAGAATAGAGTAGGTGAGTATAAAAAATGTGGTAAATAAAAATAGAAAAAATTCTCTTTTTGAATTAAAAAGAGAGAGTTTTTCTAATAGCATCTTAAAGGGTTGGCATCGCTATGGCACTTTCACCCATATCCATATTTGCTGAAGATGTATCAACATTTTCGTAAACTGTCTCAATTCCAGCTTCAAACTTAGGAGCATCCACAAAACGGGTAAGTTTTTTCTGAAATACAAGTTTTACATGACCTGTTGGACCATTACGCTGTTTACCAATGATAATCTCAGCATCCTCCTCCTCTTTTTCAACATATTCAGATACGAACTCTTTACCCTCAGCTTTAGCAGCTTTTTCACGCTCTTTTTCCTCTTTGTAAAGATAAACATCATCTCTATATACAAAAAGGATAATATCAGCATCCTGCTCAATAGAACCAGATTCACGAATATCACTAAGCATCGGTCTTTTATCGTTTCTAGATTCTAAACCACGGTTTAGCTGAGAGAGTGCAACAATAGGCATCTCCAACTCACGAGCTAACATTTTCAGACCACGAGATATTTCAGATACTTGAAGGTGTCTATCTTGATTCCCTACACCTTGCATAATCTGTAAATAATCGATTACTGCTATCTCTATCTCAGGGTGTTGATTCTTTAGTTTTCTAAGTTTTGAGCGAAGTTGATTGATGTTGATACTACCTTGATCATCCACATAAAGTTTAGCGTTATTCATATTGTCAATAGCACCATTGAGTGAAGACCACTGATCATCATTCATATCACCAACACGAAGTTTTTGAAGAGGGATAGATGTTTGAATAGATAAAAGTCTCAACATCAACTGTTCAGCAGGCATCTCTAGGGAGAAAAATGCTACACCTTTACCTTGGTTTATGAGAGAGTTTACTGTGTTTAGGATAAAAGAGGTGTTATGTGTAACTGTCATATCTTCAAGTAAAAAGAGGTGATTTCCATCAATAGTAAATCCATAATAATCATCTACTTTATCATACTCAACGGTGATTCCAGTATGTTTTACTTCTCTCTTAGCTTTTAAGGCTCTAGCTTGTTTTCTTTTTATTTTTGTTGGAATTTTATCTAAATCACCAACAATTCTTAAACGATAAACATCGCACTCATAGTTGATTTTTTTGATTCT
The DNA here is from genome assembly GCA_034660975.1 of Campylobacterota bacterium. Taxonomy (GTDB): domain Bacteria; phylum Campylobacterota; class Campylobacteria; order Campylobacterales; family Sulfurimonadaceae; genus Sulfurimonas. The sequence goes on along the minus strand of JAYEKJ010000223.1, from coordinate 2,229 downwards.
AGCTTTTTTAGTTTTTATGGAAACTCTAAAACCTAAAGAATCTGCAAGATATTTTATTTGTGAAGCAAGGTTTTCATCTTTTTGAACTATCTCAAACAGATTAAATTTTTTATCATAATGACCATCACTATCTAGTAAACCAGCTAAAAGTTTAAGTCGATTTTTTTCGCTATTTTGAATATAGTTGTGTGGGATATGTTTGTTATTTAAAACCCCTAAACCCCTTAACTTTTTTTGTAAAGATTTGTCATTTTTCTTTGATAAACCTTGTTTACCAGAAGTGATTCCATATACTGAACATTTGTTTTTTGCAGTTTGTTTTGTTACTTGAAGATTTAGTTTTTTTGCATACGATTCTAGGTACTCTATTATCTCATCATCCATAGTTGTGATGTTTACACTTGAACTATGACCATCTCCTAGCCAAAGACCTAAAAAGTAAGGCTCTATCTCTAAATCTTGCTTTTTAAAATCAATGGCTACTTTATACCCTTTATAGTTTGAATGAAATTTATTGGATTTTTTGTTGTAATCTTTTATGGAAATATTTAAGATATCACCATGTTTATGTTTACCCTCATTTCTACTTCGTTTGAGTGAAAGTATATGGCTCTCATTTACACGATAATCAATCCCTTTATTTTGACGAACCCAAAACATTTTTTCTCTTCCACGAGCAAGAGATAAAACATTGCGAGGTGTTGAATCATCACCCATAAGTTGGTCTCCAACTTCAACATTTTCTACATTTTTGAGTGTTCCATCAAACATAACTACTTTTGTACCAAGCCCTAGACATTTCCCCATCGCAGGCCTCGCTGCAATAATTACTAAATCCCCCTTACCAAAACCAGTTGTCATCTTGTTAAGTTCCCCAAATCCAGTATCAACACCAACTAAAACAGAATTACCACGAGCTTTCATCTCTTTGATATACTCCATAGTGTCATAGGTCATTTTAGGGGAATCTTTGAAGTCACTTGTTTGGTTGTCTTGAGTTATCTCATAAAGTTTTTTCTCTACAATATCAACAACTTCACTAGATGGTAACTCCTCCTCAACTGTAACTCTTTTTATCTCAGTTGTGAGTGTTAAAAGGTGTCTTTTTAGTGACTTGTCTTTTATCTCTTCCACATAAGCTTTAGTGTTAGAGATAGGATTAGCTGATAGAATCTCAAGCATCACTTGTTCATCAAACTTTTTTATCTTGATAAGCTCTTTTTTGATAAACTCCTCATCTATGGGATGGTCTTTTTGTAAAAGTGTAATCATCACAGCAAATATATCTTGATGAGCAGGGAGATAAAAATCATCTTTTTTAAGTGCTACACTCAGGTCATCAAATTGTTGAGGTTCAAATACGATAGAACTCAGAATCGAGCGTTCAAAGGCTAGGTTGTATAGGTTGTCTTGCATTAATTTGATTCCTTAAGTATATTATTAATCAATTCCAAAATTATTGGTAGTTTGTATCTTATAGTATCTGAGATGATACTCAATCTGATTCCATCATAATCGTGAGCTATAAAGTTACGAACAGAAGCTATCCCTTTTAGGTCTTTATCTTCAAAAGTATCTAAAAGAATAGAATTATTTTTTTGCAGTTTATTAAATTGTTCGGCAATAGCTATAAGTAACATTAAAATAGCAGGTTGTCCCTCTATTTCATCTTCTAAAGCTTTATTGATTCCACCATGTCTTTGTGCAATTGTAAAAATAGAGTTTAGTTTTTTCTGTATAGATTTTATTTTTACAAGTTCATCCTCTTTATACATAAATAGTCTTTTTTAATATATATGTATTGTTATGGTCTATTAATCCTTGTTTGTCAGCAAAATCTATCTCTTTATGAAACACATTTTTTAAAATATCTTTTAACTCTTCTAGTTTTAAAATTGCATCCCAACCAATATTTTTTTTCAAAAATTCAGGAGTTGTTTCTATTAAAATATCTATATCACTATCCTCTTTTGCTTCATTACGGGCGTAAGAACCAAAAAGTCCAAGAAGTTTAACATCTTCTTTTTCAAAAGTTGCTTGTAGCTCTTGAAGTTTTTGTAATATTATTGTATTTGTTAACATGAGAACCCACTCTACATTGTTTCTTTAGGAAAGATTTTATCTTTTTTGGGATAAAAAGGTGCTTATCAATTATGCAATAGAGACAGATTCTCTATTGCATTTCTACTGTTTAAAATTTTTAAGTTTTATAAACACACCATCTTTAGT
>JAYEKJ010000222.1:0-22123 GCA_034660975.1 Campylobacterota bacterium | reverse complement strand
ACAAATTCATAAACAAGATTTAGAAAGTGGATATGGTAGTGTTTATTTACCTTATCATATCCATCCAAAAAGTTATTAGCCCTTTAAATTTTTAATCAATCAAATTTTTGGCATACTTCACAGCATTAAGATAACTAAGAGTTTTAGCCTCACCCTTATAAGCTATGTCAAAAGCAGTTCCATGGTCAACTGATGTTCTTATGATTGGAAGATTTAGGGATACATTTATACTCTCATCAAAGTAAAGTGCTTTGAGTGGTGCTAGACCTTGGTCGTGGTACATCGCTACAAAGTAGTTAAAGTTTTCTCTAAAGTGTGGAGTAAAAGCTATATCAGGAACGATAGAACCGACAAATAGTTCTTTATCTAAAAGAGTGTTCACCTCTTTTATAGCTCCATCAATCTCTCTCTCCTCATCACCTAAAACACCATTATCACCAGCATGTGGATTTAGCCCTAGAACTGCTACTTTTTTATCACCTATACTTTTGCGTAAGTCTAGTAAAAATGTAACTAGCTTATCTTTTTTTATAAATGAGGGTACATTTTTTAATGGGATATGTTCAGTATAGAGGGCTACAAACATTTTATCACAACCTAGCATCATGATGGCATCTTTTTTAAAGTGTTGACGGAGTAGGTCGGTATGACCTTTATACTCTAATCCTGCCAACATCCATGCTTCTTTGTGTATAGGCATAGTCACAAGAGCATCAGCCTTTTTCTCTTCGCACAGTTGTACAGCACTCATAAAAGAATCATAAGAGTATTTTCCAGAATATGAATCTACTAAAGATGGTTTAATTTCAAACTCACCATCCACTTCATGAATCTCAAAATCATTTGGAATCTCTTTATTTAAAAGTTTTGTGGCTTGAGTAAGCATATAATTGTTTATGCAGTATATAGGGGTACAAAGTTTAGAGATCTCTTTATGAGCTTTTAGGGCTATCTCGATTCCAACTCCATTTATATCACCAATACTTATAACAATTTTAGGTTTCATCTAAGCTCTTGTAGTGAGTTTCTTCATCTCTTTTACAGCATCGGCTAAACCACTAAAAACACTTCTAGCGATGATACTTTGACCGATATTTAGCTCTATTATCTCCTCTATCTTCATCATCTCGTGAACATTATGGTAGTTAAGTCCATGTCCAGCAGCAACTTCAAGACCTATTTTTTTGGCATGGGTTGCAGAGTTTTTAATATCTTCAAGTGATTTTTCTAGTTTATCTGATAACTCATAACGGGGAAGTTCAAACTCTTTTACTGAGTGATTAGAGTAGGGGAGTGATGAGTTAAGCATCGCAAAAAGATTTGCAAAAGTTCCAGTATGAAGCTCCACCATCTCAGCACCTAACTCTTTAGTTTTATCTATAGATTCTATAGTTGGATCAACAAAAAGTGAAACTGGGATGATAGAATCATGGAGTTGCTCTATTGCATAGCTTATCTCATCGGAGTAGGTAAAAACATCAAGTCCACCCTCAGTTGTTACCTCTTCCCTTTTTTCAGGAACTAAAGTTACACGATGGGGCTTTAAGTCACAAACAATATTTAAAATATCTTTGTCAATTGCACACTCTAAATTCACAGGGATAGAGGAGAGTTGAATAATATTTTTAGCATCAATATCTTGAATATGGCGTCTGTCTTCTCTTAAATGTATAGTAATCTGATCAGCACCACTGTTTGTAGCTACATATAATGCTTGTAATATATCTGGATCATTAACTCGTCTTGCTTCTCTTAAAACTGCTACATGGTCTATATTTACACCTAAACTCATTTTAGCCATTATTTATCACCTTTTGTTTCATTCATAAATTTTATATAACTATGTTCCAAATTCTTGGCTTCTATAATATCACCAATATGAACTTGAACTATTTTTGTCTTTTTATAGGGTGCATTTTTAAATACATTTTCTAGCTTGTCATTTATAAAAACAGGTACCACATCAAGTTTATTTGCTCTTGCTATTTTTGAAGCACCACTTTGAAAAGCTTGTAGCCCTTCACCTTTATATCTTTCACCTTCTGGGAAAATATATATATTTAAGTCATCTACTTTATGTAGAATTTTTTTAATTTGTTTAAAAAATTTCAATAAACCTTTGCCACTTTTTAAATCAACACTTATACACCCACTATATTGAAAAAATTTACCATAAATGGCGGTAAACAGTTCCTCTTTTGCTATCCATGTACCATTTTTATTATGCTTAGAGAAGATACTTTCCATGATAATTATATCAAGTAAAGAACGGTGATTTATGGCATAAAGAATTTTGTTTCTTTTAGGAACTTCACCAACTATTTCAACTTCAATATTTAAAAATTCTAGAACACTATTTGAGTATGTCTGACGATCGCATGAGAGCTGTTCATATGCTTGTTTACAAGTTACAAATGGATGGAAGAAAGTTTTTTTGAATTTGTTAGTATATTGATAACCTAGCCTTATCATAAACATATATTTTCTAAGTTGATGAAGCATATAATCCCTTTCTATTAGTAAAGGGATTATAGCATAATTTAGATTTAACTAGTTTTTGTGCATAGGATGCTGATAGTTAGGTTTTTCACACCCAGTAAAAAAAGTAGTAGCACTAATAATTACTAGTGAACTTAAAATAAACTTTTTCATATTCTCTCCTTTATTTATAAATTTTTCTTTAAAGACATCTCTGTTTCCATAATACGAATCTCTTCGTTTGCATGTATAAGAATCTCTTCATCAGTTATCAACTTTTTGCTTTTTACCTTATTTGGATAATCGACATTATCTAAAATATATTTAATACAGTTGATACGAGCTTTCTTTTTATTATCAGAACGGATAATAGTCCACGGTGCATGGTCAGTATGAGATGCTAAAAGCATAGAGTATTTAGCGATTGTGTATTTATCCCAAAGACCTTGTGATTGTTCATCAACTGGTGATAGTTTATATTGCTTCAGCGGGTCTGTTCTTCTTTTATCGAACCTTTTTTCTTGCATCTCTTTAGAGACTGAAAAGTAAAACTTGAAGATTGTGACATTTGAATTTACTAACATTTTTTCAAATTCTGGCACTTCATGCAAGAACTCTTTATGCTCCTCTTGAGTACAAAATCCCATAACAGGTTCAACGCCACCACGGTTATACCAACTTCTATCAAAAAGAACTATCTCCCCCGCAGATGGTAAATAGTGGGAATATCTTTGAAAATACCATTGTGTTTTCTCAATATCACTAGGTTTATCAAGTGCTATTACTCTAGCACCACGAGGATTTAGGTGTTCAGCGATTCTTTTAATGGTACCACCTTTTCCAGCAGCATCACGACCTTCAAAAATCATCAACACTTTTTGACCAGTATCCTTGATGTGATTTTGCATCTTTAAAAGTTCTATTTGAAGTTTTTTAAGCTCATCTTCATACTCAAGAACATCCTCTTTTATCCAAACAGCAACTTTTTTAGATTTACCTTTCCCGTTTCGTTTTTCAGATTCCTCTTTATTTTCATCTTCTGTTTTTCTTCTATCATCATGCACTATCTCTTCGATAGAATTTTCTTCTAATTCAGAATCTAGCATATCTCTTTTTAATCCCATAAACACCCCTAATAATTATTTAATACTCAATTATAAATCAATAAAGATTAAAAAGAGTTGTTAATAAGTTCATTTATCTTATGAATCTCATTTGTGTCAAAAAAGCAACTTTTATCTCCACACACCATATAGCTATTGTTCTCACTTAGTTTTTTCAGTACAAATGGATAATCAAAACTATTTAATTGTCCAATATTAGTATTTAGATTCTCTAAAGTTGACTTTATAACTCTGTCACCTTTTAAGTATCTAAACATTTGTGTTAACATAAATGGATAGTGGATTGGTTTTCTACCTAACTCATAAGAATTATACTCTAAAGTTTTGAATGCAAAGTGAGTATATTTTTCATCTTCAAGTAAAGCTCCTAAAGAGAGAAGAGCATCTATCATTACACTTACTGGACTTGTATATGTGTTATCAGATGTATCTGCTTTAGTTTCAAACTCTCCACTACTAAACTTCCAAACACCATTTTTATAAAATTCACTTAGTGCAGAGTTTGTAAACTTTTGTGCATAAATGAGATAAGTTTCATCTTGTGTAGAGTTATAAGCACTAATCAAAGCTGATGCCAAAAATGCATAATCTTCTAAAAATGCACCAACTTTTGGAGTTTTATGGATAAGAGTAGAGTGGTAAAGTTTGCCATCTAAATGCATACTCTCAAGTAGAGCATCAAGAGATTTTATAGCTCTCTCTTTATACTTAGAATCGATAGAACCTAGTAAAAATAGAGATTTAATCATCATACTTGACCAAGATGTTTGAACTTTTTTATCTACAAATGGGTAGGTTTTATCTTTTCTAAGATTTTGAAGTAAAATTTTTATATCTTTGAAATAATGAGGCTCCTCACCATTTTCAAATCTTATAATATTTCTACCCTCAAAATTTCCATTTTTAGTTACCTCTATACTGTCCATTATCGATTCTATGTTTTCATATCCATTCTCAACTAAAGTTTTGTAAACCTCTTCATAAGTATAAGTGAAAAACAATCCCTCTTCACCATCAGTATCAGCATCACTAGCACTATAAAAAAGTTCATCTTCACTCATATCGTTATACCAAAAATCAGCACACTCTTTTGCAGTTTGTAAAAATGTTTCATCTTTGTAAGTTAAGTAAGCTTTTGTGTAGATTTCACAAAGTAGGGCATTATCATAAAGCATCTTTTCAAAATGTGGCACTTTCCACTCAGAATCAACAGAGTAGCGACAAAATCCACCATCTACTAAATCGTATATCCCACCTTTTTTCATAGATTTTAAAGTATGAAGAACCATCGCTTTTGCTGCCTTGTCATCATACAGTTTATCTATTGTTAAGAGTGTGTTTAGAGTTGATGTGTGTGGAAATTTTGGTGATACTGAGAATCCACCATCAGTTGTTTCATAAGCATTTTTCACTTGAAGCATAAAATTTTCTTTGAAACTCTCTTTTAAAACAGTTGCCTCCGCTGGATGAGATTCTTTGTTCATAAAACTCTCAACCTCATCAGCATTTTTATATAATGATGGATCATTTTCTTCTATTTTAGAAGCTATCAGTTTAGTAATATCTTTAAAACCCATCCCCTCAATAGAACCAGTTTGAGATTCTGGTGGTATATAAGTTCCAGCAAAAAATGGTTTGTTTTGGGGAGTACAAAAGATAGATGTTGGCCAACCACCTGAACGGTTGTTAAGGAGTTGGTAAACTCCTTGGTAGTGCTTATCAATATCTGGTCTCTCTTCACGGTCAACCTTGATACAGATAAAACTTTCATTTAAAATATCAGCACATAATTTATCTTCAAAAACTTTCTCCTCCATCACATGACACCAGTGGCATGAGGAATAACCTATACTTATAAATATTGCTTTATTTTCCGATTCAGCTTTTTGGAACGCTTCATCACACCAAGGAAACCAATCAACTGGATTCTCTTTATGTTGTTGTAGGTATGGTGAATCTTCTTTTTCTAATCTATTTGCCATTATGTCATCCTCTTTTTAATTATTGATAAATCTATTAGTGATCTTTTATATTTAATTTTTTGTAGAGTATGGAAATATTGCTAATTTTACGCTTAAAATATAATTATAAAAGAGAGTATTAAAAAAACTCAATCTCACTTTCAATCTCATCTTCAGTACCGTTTATTATGGAGATAATAGTATTTATATCATTTATCATTGAGGTATGAAGTTCAAATGCTTTTTCATTTGCTCCCTCCTCTAAATTTTTTCTCCACATTCTTAGTACATAGATAAAACTTTCAAGAAGTATAGATATGTCTTCCACTTTTTTAATAAAATTTTCTGGTGCATGGTTTAGGATTTGACCAAGAGTAGCTATTTTATCACTAAGCTCATCATATGATTGATTGGAGGAGATAACTTTAGTATAAGATAAAAATAGTTCACCAAGAACTTGTATATTTGATAATTTTAGATTTTTCGATAAACTAATCAAAACAGCTGCTCCACTAATATCAATCTCTAAGTTTTTAAGTTCACTAAGATTGTCTTTGCTAAATGAACTATTTTCAAGAGTAACATTCTTTGAACTATTTTGATTCTCTTTTGCAATTTGAATAATTTTAGAATCTAAAATTCTAACTAAACTCTGAAGTTCGTTATTTTTTTCTTTAAGTGTCGTATTGTTTTTTTCTAACTCTTTTCTATAATCTTCAACTAATATTGAATTAACGATATTTTTGGACACATCAAGTAAAACTTTCAGCATATCGTTGATATTTATCGGTTTTTGTACAAATTGTTTTACATTGAGATTGATGAAATCAAGTAGATATTCGGAATTGTCATAGGCAGATATAATGATGATAGCCTGATCAGAGTTAATACCTTTTATCTCTGAAGTTAATTCTACTCCACCCATAAGAGGCATCTCTATATCTGTTATAACTATATCAAAATGTTCATTTTTATATTTTTCGAGAGCCTCTTGCCCATTGGTAGTTGTAATTACTTTTTTAAAAAGCATATTAAACAGTTTTTCTGTTTGAACTGATAATTCTATGTCATCCTCAGCATATAAGACAGTCAAATCTTTTGTATATTCTAGTGTGATATTAATTTTATTCATAAAAACTTCTTTATATAACTTTTTGTGTTGTATTCTAAACAAAAAGAGATTAATTCTTTTTGAATATATGAAATACTTTGATTTTATAGTTCACTGTTAATTTATTATTTGATATAATTTATCATATTTAATAGAAGAGAGTTTATTGTGAAAAAAATTATATTGTTATTATCTACGATATTTATAATTGCTAGTGGAGCATCAGGTTTTTTAATGCCAGATGAAGCTTTTATCCCAAATGCAAAACTTAATGATAAGATGCAAATAGAGGCAAAGGTAGATATTGCAAAAGATATATATCTATATGCTGATAAAGTAACATTTGTAGTTAATGGTGAAGATGGGATAAATATAAATGATATAAAATCTCCATCAGCTGTTGAACATCATGGTGATATGGTCTATTTAGAATCTCCAAGTTTTATATTAACTTTAAAAAAAGATGCAAAAACCAATGGAGTAAAAACAATCACCTTTGAACTATCCTATCAAGGCTGTTCAGAGCAGGGGCTTTGTTATGAACCATTAAGTAAAACTTATAATTTTGATATTGATACTTCAAAACTTCAAGTTTCAAATCAACTACCTAAGTTAAAACCACTAGAAATAGTTACTCAAGATGCCAAAATAATTCAAGCACCAAAAGAGGTTTTAACTCAAGATATATCTGAGAGTGACGCTATTGCAGATACTATAAAAAAGGGTAGTTTGATAGTTATACTTTTAACATTTTTAGGATTTGGTCTTTTACTTGCGTTAACACCGTGTGTTTTTCCTATGATTCCAATTATCTCAGGTGTAATCATCTCACAGGGTAAAGGTATTACAACTAGAAAAGCTCTTATGCTCTCTATTGTTTATGTTTTAGCGATGGCTGTTGCATATACAATCGCCGGTGTTTTAGCAGGTCTTTTTGGAGCGAATCTTCAAGCTGCACTTCAAACTCCTTGGGTTATCTACTCTTTTTCAGCTGTATTTGTTGTTTTAGCATTTAGCATGTTTGGTTTTTATGAACTAAAACTTCCAGATTCTTTAGTGGCAAAAGTAAGTTCAAATGGTAATCGTGGTGGCTATATAGGTGTTGCAATCATGGGATTCCTATCAGCTCTAATAGTTGGTCCTTGTGTGGCTGCTCCTCTTGCTGGTGCATTAGTTTATATCGGTCAAACAGGTGATGCTATTCTTGGTGGGATGGCACTTTTTGCTATGAGTATCGGTATGGGTCTTCCTCTTATTGCTGTTGGTGTAAGTGCAGGTAAATTTATGCCTCGCCCTGGAGCTTGGATGACGATGGTATCAGCTGTGTTTGGTGTGATGATGTTAGGTGTTGCTATCTGGATGTTAGAGCGTATTGTAGATACCTATATCACTATGCTTCTATACGCTATTTTAGGAATTGGTTTTGCAATCTACTTAGGTGCTTTAGAAAAAGGTGGACATATCTTTAAAAAGAGCGTTTCAATAGTTTTATTTGCATACTCTTTAGCACTTCTAATGGGAGTTTTAGGTGGTTCAACAAGTATGGCTAAACCTTTAGAATTTTTAAAACCACAAGCTGTTACTTCAATGATTCAAACTGAAGTAAAAAATGTTGAATTTACTAAAATAACATCTTTAAAAGAGTTAGATGAGATTCTAACGCAACATAAAGGTAAAAAAATAATGTTAGATTTTTATGCTGATTGGTGTACTTCGTGTAAAGAGTTAGAGGAGGTTACATTTAAAGATTCTTTAGTTCAAGCTAAAATGGAAGAGTTTGTATTAATCAAAGCAGATGTAACACAAAATAGTGCAGAGAATAAAGCACTAAGTAAAAAGTATGGAGTTTTTGGACCCCCAGCAATTCTGTTTTTTGATGAGCAATCTAATTTAAAAAACTCTAAAACAATTATAGGATTTGTGGAACCAGATGAGTTTTTAGTTCATCTTAAAAAGATATAAAATTTATACCTAAAACAAAATTAGGTATAATTTACAATAATAAAATATTAGGTAATTAATTATGAATACACAAGAATTAGATAAAAAATATGTTTTACCAACTTATGCAAGAGTTGATGTAGAGTTTGTAAGTGGCGATAATGCAAGATTAGTTGATTCTAATGGCAAAAATTATATAGATTTTACATCAGGAATCGGAGTTGTAAGTGTTGGTCATGCGAACAAAAGAGTGAATGATGCAATCTCTAATCAATTATCAAAGATTACACACACTTCAAATCTTTATAACATTGCTCCACAAGCTAAAGCTGCTCAAATGTTAGTTGAAGCTAGTGGATACGATATGCAATGTTTCTTTGGAAACAGTGGCGCTGAAGCGAATGAGGGTGCTATTAAAATTGCTAGAAAATTTGGTGAGATAAATGGTGAAGTTAAAAAATATAAGATTATAACTTTGCAACACTCTTTTCATGGTCGTACTATCACAACAGTAAAAGCAACCGGTCAAGAATCTATGCATAACTATTTTGGTCCATTTCCTGATGGTTTTGTATATGCCGATTCTATGAGTGATATTGAGGGTTTACTTGATGATCATACATGTGCTGTGATGATTGAGTTAGTTCAAGGTGAGGGTGGAGTTGAACCACAAAATAAAGAGGAGGTTCAAGCTTTAGCTAAACTTTTAAAATCTAAAGGTATTTTGCTTATTGTTGATGAGGTTCAAACTGGTGGATATAGAACTGGTAAATTTTTAGCTTCAAATGTTTATAATATTGAGCCTGATATTGTGACTTTAGCAAAAGGGATTGGTGGTGGTGTTGCTGTTGGTGTAGTGATGACATCTCTTAAAGATGTTTTAACTGCTGGTGATCATGGTTCAACTTTTGGTGGTAACTACTTGAGTTCAACGGCTGTTTGTGAGGTTATAGATATTTTAAAAGAGTCTGAAGATTGTGGTGATTTAGAGATAAATACTCTATTCTTTAATCAAGCATTAGAGAAGTTTTTCAATGAAAATAAAAATTTATTTACCAAAAAAGTTGGAATCGGGATGATGTGTGGGCTTCGTGTGAAAGATGCTGATACTTTAACTAACATCATTAACAATGCAAGAGAAGAGGGTGTTATGGTTTTAAAAGCTGGTAGAAATACTTTAAGATTTTTGCCACCACTTACAATCACTAAAGAGGAAATTGATGAAGGTTTTAACTCCCTTAATCGTGCTATTAGCACTATCAAGTAGTAGCACTTTTGCAAAAGAGGATATAAAACAACTTGATGATTATATCTCTGAAAATAAAAAAGAGCAGTTTGAGTATGATTATGAAAAGATAGAGGCTGATAGTTCAAAGCTTCGTGATTCTTGGATAGCACCCTTGAGATTAAATTATAGTTACTCAAAAAGTAACCCTTATGATAATACTCAAACGAAAGAAAATGGTTCGCTAAAGATGGATCAGCCAATATTTCAAAGTGGTGGAATCTATTATGGAATTAAGTTTGCAGAAGCTTCTAGAATCTATTCAAACTACTCTGTGGATGTGGCAAAAAGGAAAATTGTTAAAGATACTATCTCCCTTTTGATGCAGATAAAACAGATAGACTTAAAGATTCAAAAACAAAAGTTTCGTATTAAAAATTCTGAAATATCTTTAGAGCAAAAAAAAGAGCAGTACCTAAATGGTCAACTAGATTCTGGTTTTTTAGATAATGCGATAATAGAGCGAAATTTTGTGATTCAAGCACTTTATGATATCCAAACAAATAAAGAGAGATTGATTTCAAGATTTCAAGCATTGAGTGATATGAACTATAGATATGCAACTATTCCACATCTAAAGATTCTAAATAAAGAGCAGTTTTTAAAATATAATATAGTTCTTATGATGTCTGAGAGTGAGATAGAGAAAAATAGATACAACAAAAATGTAACTATTGCAAAATATCTTCCCCGTGTAAGTTTAACTGCTGGATATAATTGGCAATCAAGTTCAGTTATGGGTACAAGTTTTGTGACACCTGAGACAGATTTTTATGATTATGGTATCAAGGCTTATATGCCACTTGATATTAACACATTTAGAGATATAGAATCTTCTAAGGTAGATTTTTTAAAATCTAAAGTTGTAAAAGATGATAAGCTAGTTCAACTTAATGCTATTTTTGAACAAGTGATGCAAAATGTAGATAATTTTGAGAAGAAAAAACTCTTAACGATAGATAATAAGAATCTTTATAAAAAACTTTTAGCAGATACAAAAACTCTTTATAAGATTGGGCATAAAACAAATTATGATGTAGATTTACTTTCAAACTCTGTAACAATTGAAGAGATTGATTTTAAAATCTTTGAGATTGATAAACAGCTAGAGCTGTTAACACTATATGAGATGTATAAAAATGATTAAATTTAGCGACTATATGACACAATGGCTTTATGGTGAAGATGGTTATTATGCCACTTATAAAAATATAGGAAAAAGTGGTGATTTTTATACTGCTGTAAGTACAAGTAAGTTTTTTGGTGGGACTGTTGCAAAACATATCATCTCATTGCTTGATGAGGGTTTTTTAGCAAAAGATGGAACTGTTTGTGAGATAGGGGCTCATCATGGTTATTTTTTAGCTGATGTGATTGAGTTTATCTATACACTTAGACCTGAATTGTTAAGTAGTTTAAATTTTGTAATAATAGAAAGATTTGATGATTTACAAAAATTTCAATTAAATTATTTTGAAGAATCTTTTGGTGATGTTGTAAAATTAACTCATTACAAATCATTGACTGAATTAAAATGTAAAAATGCTTTCTTTATAGCAAATGAGATATTTGATGCTTTCCCTTGTGAACTTTATTATAAGGGAAAAACTGCAAGAATGGATACCCATAGTGTTGAGTTTGATGTTGATAATGAGTGGGTAGAATCAAAGGCAAAAAAATATAACAAAGATAGAGGTGAGATAGCTATCGGTTATGAAGAGTTTGCTAAAGAGATGGCAGATTCTTGTGAAAAATTTGAGTTTATGAGTTTTGATTATGGGGAGATGGGAGCAAGACCTGATTTCTCTTTAAGAGTTTATGCAAAACATGAAGTTATTCCATTTTTCGATGAAAATATTTCAAGAGATGAACTTTTTGCAAAGTCCGACATAACTTATGATGTGACTTTTGAACATGTTAAAGATGCTTATGAAGAGGTAGGGGTGGAGTTCATAGAGTTAAAAGCTCAAATGACAGCACTTATAAATATGGGGATAATGGATCTTCTTGAGATGTTACAAAAAAATGTTGATGAAAAAATTTATAAACAAGAGTTAGAAAAAGCTAAAATGTTAATCATGCCAAATTTTTTAGGTGAGAGATTCAAGATGATAAGATTTAGAAAAGATCAATAATTATTGCAATAATCAATCTTTTTCTAAAAAGTATGACAAAATGTCATGAAATTAACTATCCTTTCATTAATTAGTTAAAATTATATTATTTAAAAGGGATAGTTGATGATAGAAAGATTTTATTTAAAAGAGTATCTTAGTTTTAAAGAGATTGAGTTAAATTTCAAGTCTGGACTTGTTGTATTTACTGGACCTAGTGGTACAGGTAAGTCAATACTAATGAACTCTATACTCTCATCCCTTGGTGCTAGTAGTTGTGATGCCTCATTGTGTGAATCGAGTGTAACATGGGATATTAATGATGAAAGCTCTGGTATAGATGGTGATGAGATTAATATTTTTAAACATATTAAAAAAGAGAAAGCAAGATATTTTATAAATAATCAAAGTGTATCTAAAAAAGCGATGGATAAAATAGCTTCAAACTATCTAAGACATCTAAGTTTAAAAGATTTTAGTGATTTCCAAAATGAGAATCTAATATCTATATTAGATGATAGGATAGGTGTTAAATCAAAGAAGATTTTTAAATTAAAACAAGAGTATAAGAACTCTTTCATTGAACATAAACAGCTTGAAACTCAATTATTTAAGATTCGCCAAGAGGAAAAAAAGATTGTTGAACTTAAAGAGTTTGCATCTTTTGAGATTAAAAAAATTGAAGATATCAACCCCTTAGTATCAGAAGATGAAGAGTTACTTAACATAAAAAAAGAGTTATCAAAAAAAGAGAAGGTTTTAGAGAGTATATCTCTTGCAAATGGTGTTTTTGATTTTGAGAGTCATATCTCAACCGCATTAGAATCGCTTGATTCGGATAGTTCATTTATTGATGATGCGATGAATGAGTTGAGGGCAGTTTTAGATAATGCTCAGGAAAGATTTTCAGCTCTTGATGATGTTGATATAGAAGATGTACTTAATCGTATAGAGGAGTTAAGTGGTCTAAAAAGAAGATATGGAAGTATAGAAGAAGCGTTAGCATACAAAGAACAAAAGAAAAAAGAACTCTTAGAATATGAAAATATTGAGATTACAAAAGGTGATTTAGAAGAGAGATATCAAAAAATTTGTGAAAAAGTTGAAAATTTAGCTTCAAAAATGAGTGAGCTTCGTCATAGGGAGATAAATCTATTTAAAAAAGAGTTGAACAAATATTTAAAAGAGTTGTATTTAAGAGATGCTAAGGTTAATATAAAACTTCAAGAGTATGATTTTACTGGAAAAGATGAGATAAATATACAACTTAATTCAACTGAACTTCAAAAGGTAAGTACTGGTGAATTTAATAGGCTTCGTTTAGCAATTTTAGCGTTAAAATCAGAAAATATGAATCAAAATGGTGGGGTGTTAATGCTTGATGAGATAGATGCTAATCTTAGTGGTGAGGAATCTATGAGTGTTGCTAAAGTTCTTAGACAATTATCAAAATATTTTCAAATATTTGTAATTTCACATCAACCACAACTTACTTCTATGGGAGATCAACACTTTCTAATTTATAAAAATGGTGATGAGTCATTAACTAAAGAGCTGAAATTTGATGATAAAATAGATGAGATTGCTAGAATAATTAGTGGAGATAGTATCTCAAATGAAGCAAAAGTATTTGCTAGAGAACTTTTAGAGGTAAATAGATGTGTTTTATAATTTCAATAGTGATGTTAGTTCTTAGTTTTAATTTTTTTAATGCTGGAGATACACTACTTGCGGTTGGTTCATTTGTTGTTTCTATGTTTTTTATATACTTGATGATAAAAAATATTTTAGATGTAAAAAAATTAAAAGAGAGTAAAAAAGATGTTGATTGATACCCATATTCACCTTGATGATAAAAGATATAATGATGATTTAGATGATGTTCTTAATCGTGCAAGAGAGGGTGGAGTAAAGAGATTTATTATACCTGGAGCTGATCCCTCTACACTTGACAGAGCAGTTGAGATTGCCCAGAATAATAAAGATGTATATTTTGCAGTGGGTGTTCATCCTTATGATTTGGATTCATTTAAGACTCTTGATTTTGAAAAATATGTACACCATGAAAAATGTGTGGCAATTGGTGAGTGTGGGCTTGATTATTTTAGGCTTGAGGGAACTAATGAGGAGAAAGAGCTAGAAAAACAAAGTCAAAAAGAGGTTTTTGTATCCCATATAGAGTTAGCAAAGAGGTATAAAAAACCTTTGATAGTTCATATTCGAGATGCTTCTCGTGATTCTAAAGAGTTGTTATTAAAACATAAGGCTTCAGAGGTTGGTGGGGTGCTTCATTGTTATAACGCAGATGAGGAACTTCTGAGTTTAGCAAAAGAAAGTTTTTATTTTGGGATAGGTGGAGTTTTGACATTTAAAAATGCTAAAAAATTAGTGAATGTTTTAGCAAAGATTCCACAAGAGAAGTTAATAATTGAGACTGATGGTCCATATTTGACCCCAACACCACATCGTGGAGAGAGAAATGAGCCTTTATATACTACATTTGTTGCTCAAAAAATGTCTGAACTACTTGATATTTCATTAAAAGATATTAAAAATAATACTACAAATAATGCCTTAAAACTTTTTCATATTTCATAATATTAAAAAGTTTTTAACTTAAGGGCAACTCTAAAAAAATAATTTACACTGTTTTAATATCTTTTTAGGTAGAATCTCTTTTTAAATTTTAAATTCTAAAAGTTATATATGATGAAATATTTTTTAACCCTTCTTTTACCAATTTTGCTGAGTGCAAATCTAACATATACTTCTAATTATAATAAAGAGGTTTCGATTCTAGAATCATTTGATATAGAATCTTCATTTCTTTATGATCCTATTATGAATAGGATGAAAAATAAAAATAGTGACAGGTATAGAGAAAAATACTTCTTTACAGCGATGAGTAAAGCTTATATTTTCATACCAAGTATCAAAAGTATTTTAACAAAATATAAAGTACCACAAGAGTTCTTATATTTAGCCATGGCAGAATCAAACTTTTCAAATGTAGCATATTCAAAAAAAAGAGCATCTGGGCTGTGGCAATTTATGCCTGCAACTGGAAAAATGTTTGGTTTAAAAATAGATGAGTATGTGGACGAGAGAAGAGACTTAATCAAATCAACAGAGGCTGCTGCGAAATATTTATCATCTCTACACAAAAGATTTGGAAAATGGTATTTGGCAGCTATCGCTTATAACTGTGGTGGTGGAAGACTGAGTCGTGGAATAAAACAAGCTGGTAGTGATGAGTTGTCAATTTTACTTGATGAGAAGAAAAAATATATCCCTAAAGAGAGTAGATACTATATAAGAAAAATTGTTGCTCTTGCTATGATTGGTAATGATGAGAAATTTTTATTAAAACATGAATATGAACATCTTTTAAACAGAGCAAATGCTTACTCAATCTCTAGTATAAAAATACCTGGTGGTGAATCCCTAAAAAGAGTTTCTGGATTAATTGGTATCCCCTTAAATGAGTTACAAAATTTAAATAGACATCTAAAATATGACTTTGTTCCCCCGTATGATAAAAAGTATGATATTTATATACCTTATGTAAAATTATCTGATTTTAAACAAAAGTATTATGAAACATCAATAAAACAAACCTATAAAATTCATATAGTAAAAAGAGGGGATAATTTATCTTTTATAGGCAAAAGGTATAAAGTCTCGTATAAGGTGATTATGGATTTTAATAAACTTAAAAATACAAGATTAAAATTAAAACAAAAACTTATTATCCCTATTGTTAATAAAAAAGGTAATAATGTTGTAGATAGTCAATTTTACTATTTAGTAAAAAGAGGAGATACTTTAGAATCAATTTCTAAAGCTTATAAGGTTAGCATTTTAAATTTAAAGTTAAACAACCATCTAAAAAGTAGTTTGATTAAAATTGGTGATAGGTTGAAAATTTATGAATAAAGTTTTTATTTTAATAATATTTGCGTTTATGATTATTTTGTCAGGTTGTAGTACTAAAGGTTCAAAAGTTTATAAGACACAGAAGTACTCACAAACTAAAACATATTTATCAAATGCTTATAATTATAGCGATAAGGTTAATAATAAAGATTTTTTAAGACTTAAAATGAAACCGTACATAGTGAGGGGGATTAGATATACTCCTAGCTTTGTTAGTGTAGGTGATAAATTCAGAGGTCATGCTAGTTGGTATGGACCTGCATTCCATGGAAAGTTAACATGTAACGGTGAAACCTACGATATGCAGGATATGACTGCTGCTCATAAAACTTTACCAATGCACACGATAGTCAAAGTGACTAACAAACTTAATGGTCTTACAACTGTGGTTAGAATCAATGATAGGGGACCTTTTATTGGTACAAGAATAATTGATTTATCAAAAAAAGCTGCTAAAAAAATAGATATGATTGGTACAGGAACAGCACCTGTTTTGCTTGAAATAATTGGTGTTGATTCTACTCTTGATAATAATAAAAAGATTCTAAAAAAGATACACTATTCAAAAAAGAAAGTTACTCAAAATAGATATGCTCTTCAAATAGCATCTTTTTCAAATATTGATGGTGCGATGGCTGTACAAGAAAAATTTAATAACAAAGATGGATATAAAACAATAATTAAAGATATTAATAACGATGGTATGAGATTCTATAAAGTTTTACTTAAAGGTTTTGAAACAGAAGAAGAGATACGAAATTATAAAGCTGATAGTGACTTTCAAAATTCATTTATAGTAAGAGAGGATTAAGATGATAACTAAAACTAGAACAACAAAAGAGACAGATATAACAATCACATTAGAGTTAAATGGAACTGGTAAAAGTGATATCAATAGTGGAGTAGGTTTTTTAGATCATATGTTAGAGAGTTTCTCTAAACATTCTCTAATTGATTTAAATATTGAGTGTAAAGGTGATACACATATTGATGATCATCATTCTGTTGAGGATATAGGGATAGTTCTTGGTTCTTTGTTTGCTGAATCTATATATCCTGTTAAAAATATGGAAAGATTCGGAAGTGCAAATATTGTTATGGATGAAGCTTGTGTAAGTTGTGATTTGGATTTAAGTAATAGACCTTTCATAGTTTATGAGGTAGATTTAGATGGTAAAGTTGGGAATTTTGATACTGAATTAGTTGAAGAGTTTTTTAGAGCATTTGTATTAAATTCAAGGATTAGCGCACATATAGTAGCGATTAGAGGAAAAAATAAACATCATATCATAGAAGCATCTTTCAAATCACTTGCAGTTGCTATTCGTAGAGCTGTTGCTAAAAATGATAGAGTTGGAATACCAAGTACAAAAGATGTTTTATGATTAAGTTGATTGTTTTAGATGTTGATGGTTGTTTAACTGATGGGAAGCTTATATACTCAGCTGATGCTATTGAGAGTAAAAACTTTAATGTTAAAGATGGCCTAGGGATTAGTACCTGGGTTAAGTTGGGAAACCAAGTTGCAATTATAACAGGCAGAAATTCTACAATTGTTGAAAAAAGAGCCAAAGAGTTAGGGATACAACATATCTATCAAGGGATAAAAGATAAAGATAGAGTTTTAAAAGAGTTAGTAGATTCTTTGGGGCTTGATTTTTCCAATGTAAGTGCTATAGGCGATGATTTAAATGATTTTAATATGCTTCAACTTGTTGGGAAAAGTTTTACTCCAAAAGATGGTGTTAAAGAGATAAGAGATATCGTTGATACTGTTTTATCATATAATGGTGGTGATGGTGCAGTAAGAGAGATGATAGATGCTTTAGTTGATAAAAATGATCAAAGAGATCAATTTTTAGCAGTATGGTCAATTAGTAGATAGTTTTGAGGGTATTGTTATAAATATAAATATTTTTTTTCTTATTTTATTATTTGGCTTGATGATAATTTATCTTTTTTTTAAACCTTTAGATATAAAACAACAAACATTTACAGATATCCCAATGTTTGAAATATCATCTTTTACTTTATATGAGATAGATATTAATAGTTTATCAACAGTTATGAAAGGTGAAAAAGCAATAAGATATAGTGATAGATACTTAATTTCTAATATTAACTATACAGATAATTCAGAAAAATATATTGCTAACATGAGAGCAAATAAAGCTGTATATAAAAATGAGATTATTGATTTAAATGGTGATGTTAGATACGATAGAGAGGATGGGTTGGCATTTAAAAGTCAAACACTAAGATATAATAAAAAAACAAATATTACTACAACAGATAAAGAGTTTGTGTTGTATAAATCTAAAAATAGTATAACCGGAACATCACTTAGGTATAATAATGTTTCAAATAATGCAGCAGCAAATAATGTTATAGTTAAATATCAACTTAAAGAGGTTAAATAATGAAATTATTACTATTTACACTGTTCTTTTTTACATCGCTTTTAATGTCGCAAGAGTTAGTTGTAAAAGCAAAAGAGTTTAAAACAGATGAGAAAACAGGGATTACAGTCTTTAAAGGTGATGTAAATATTGTTAAAGGTATGGATGAATTAAACGCTTCAAAAATAACAATTTACATAAACAAAAAAAGAGAACCGATAAGATATATCGCACAGGGCGATGTCTCTTTTTTTATTACAACAAAAAATCTAGATACATACAAGGGTTCTGCACAAAAAGTTATATATCTACCAACAACAGGGGAGTATCATTTTTTTAAAGATGTGACCCTTAAGCAAATAAACAACAAAAAAACAATAATTGGTGAAGAGGTTGTTTTAAAAACAATTGATGGTGAAGCTTATGCAAAAGGTGCAAAACAAGAACCAGTTATTATGATTTTCAATATACCAAATCAAGAGGAAAAAAGATGATAGATATAGTAGATGCAAAATTTATAACATCGGCTCCAAATGTGTCCGCTGCTCCAGAATCGATAGAGCAAAATGAAGTTGTATTTATGGCTCGTTCAAATGTAGGTAAAAGTTCACTTTTAAATGCCCTTACAAATCATAAAGGTTTAGCCAAAGTTTCCTCAACACCGGGTAAAACAAGATTAATTAACTATTTTGATGTTACTTTTATGAATAGAGATACAAATACTAAAAGTATTGCTCAATTTGTTGATTTACCAGGGTTTGGATATGCGAAAGTTTCTAAATCAATTAAATATGATTGGGAAAAAAATCTAACAGATTATATTTCACAAAGAGAGCAGATAAAACTTTTTATCCATCTTATAGATTGTAGGCATCCCCACTTAGATATTGATACCTCTGTGAGTGAATTTTTATTTGATACAGTAAGAGAGAATCAATATATATTACAGATTTTTACAAAAATAGATAAGCTTAATCAAAAAGAGCAAAATGCTTTGAGAAAACAATTTCCAAATGCTATGATGGTTTCAAGCTCTAAAAAAAGAGGTATGCAAAAAGCTATTAAAGTTATTTATGAAATTTTGGAAGATAAAGAAGAGGAAGTTGATGAGAGTTGATTATGTAAAAGCAAATCTATCTAATATCACACAGATGCAGAAGTTAATTCTTCCTGAAGTAGAATCTGGGATTATTTTAGCTAGAAATGAAGATGAAGTAGCTACTAATATTAGGTCATATACTTTAGCTTTTATAGATAATGAATTGGTTGGATTTTGTGCATTACATATACATACCTCATACTTAGGAGAGATAAGATCACTAATTGTTAAAGAGAATTTAAGAGGTCAAAAAATAGGGGAGAATTTAGTTCAAAAATCTATTGATGATGGGATTAATTTAGGTCTTCAAAGAGTACTTAGCTTAACATATAAAGCATCTTTTTTTGAAAAACTGGGATTTGTAGAGATTCCAAAAGAGTCACTACCAGAACAAAAAATTTGGGCTGACTGTATTAAATGTAAGCATTTTCCGGTATGCAACGAAGTATCACTAATAAAAAATCTTTAGAGAGTTTTATATATATTATTCTTTTTATAATATATGAATCTCTAAGTAGTATATACCTTTTCTTACCACCATTATTTGCTGTATTATTTGTATTGTTTGCAAGAGCATTAGATAGAGAAAATACAGTTGAAGTTTTTTTAATCGCTTTTTGTTTAGTTATATTTGAAGCAGATAAAAGTTACCTACTCTTTAGTTCTATTATATATTTTTTACTTATTTATAAATTTATAACACCTAAATTAAAACAAAATTTTGGTTGTACAGCATGTATTAATTTTACATATGTATTACTTGCTTATGTTGGATTCTTTTTGTTTTCATTAATCTTGGCTAAGGTTTTTATATTGCCAGTTCCAAGTATAAATTACTATATAATATACTATATAGTAATTGAATTTTTTATTGTGAGTGTTTTATGAAAATAAAGTTTATTTTAACCGTTTTTACATTGATGTGGGTGATTATACTAGTAAGGGTGTTTTACCTCGCAGTAGAATCAAATAGTTATTATAAAAACCTTTCATATAGTAATACTATGAAAAGTGTAAAAATAGCACCAGTAAGAGGTGAGATTGTTGATAGAAATAATAAACCAATAGCAATTAATAAACTGGGCTTTAAAATCCAACTTCGTCCACATCTTCTTTCAAAACAAAATATGGCTATATTTAATGAAGAGATAAAAACATTAATAAACCTACTTCCAAGTTTAGATTCTAAAAAACTTGTAAAAAATTATAAAAAGAAAGATTCTTATTACAATCATAATTATATTGATATAGTTGAGTTTATCTCTTATGAGGAGATTATGCCAGTTTACTCAGTACTTAATTTAAGAGAAAATATAAAAATCATACCTGCACCAAAGAGATATTACCCTTATGGAAGTGTTGGGGCTCATATAATAGGGTATGTATCTCGTGCTAATAAAAAAGATATTGAAAAAGACAAACTTCTTTCACTAATTGGAAATACTGGAAAAATAGGGATAGAAAAATATTACGACACTTATTTGCAGGGTAAAGAGGGGGAGAGAAAGATAAAGGTTAATGCAAATAATCAAGAGATAGAGGAGTTTTATTATAAAAAACCTATTGAAGATAATAAATTAGTTTTAAATATTGATATAGAGCTTCAAAAATATATATCATCTTTATTTAAAAATAAATCTGGTGCTGTTATTGTTATGGATGTAAATGGCTCTATCCTCTCTGCTAGTAGTTTTCCAGAATACGATTTAAATATATTTGTCTCAGGGATGTCTCATGCAATGTATAATAAATTGGCTAATTCACTTGAACACCCTTTTACTAATAAATTAACACATGGACTTTACCCTCCTGGATCTAGTATAAAAACTGGATTGGGATTAATTTATATAACAAATATAAAAAGAAAATATAGTGTTAATTGTAAATCTTCTTATCCTTTAGGAAAGAGAGTTTTTAGATGTTGGTCAAAAAAGGGACATGGTAGAGTAGGGATAACAAAAGCTATTAGAGAGAGTTGCGATGATTTTTTTTATAAGGGTGGCGTTAAAATCGGAATTAAGAAAATGAGTGAAGGTTTATTGAGATATGGATTGGGACAAAAAACAGGGGTAGATTTACCAAATGAGTTTATAGGAATTGTCCCATCACGAAAGTGGAAAAAAAAGAGATATAACCGTTACTGGTATATAGGTGAAACGGCAAATACCTCTATTGGACAAGGTGATTTTTTAGTTACACCAATTCAAATTGCTAATTATACGGCGTTAATGGCTACCGGAAAATTGCCAACACCATATTTTGTAAAACAGATAGGTGATAAAACTATTCAAGCAAATTTAAAAGATATACTAAATGCACAAGAGTTAAAAAAACTCCCAATTATACAGCGTGCAATGAAACAAGTATGCTATCATCCTGAAGGTACGGCATTTAAGCATGTTAAAAGTTGTAAAATTAAAATTGCTGGAAAAACAGGAACGGCACAAGTTATTAAGATTAAACAAGATATTGAAAAAAGAAGATTAGAGCATGAGTTAGAGTATTACAACCGTTCACATGCTTGGTTTACAACTTATGGACCATATAAAAATCCTCAGTATATTGTTTCTGTAATAGTTGAACATGGTGGTCATGGTGGGTTAGCAGCAGGTAAGATGGTTTCTAAAATTTATAATAAACTTTTAGAATTAAAATATATCAAGTAGAAGATTATA
>JAYEKJ010000221.1:0-5341 GCA_034660975.1 Campylobacterota bacterium | reverse complement strand
CACCTTTACAACTATTTGCAATGAGTTTATAACTCATATATAGCCCTAGACCTATCCCTCGGCTTTTGTGTTTCGTTGTAAAATATGGGTCAAAAATTTTGTCTATAATATCTTGTGAAATACCACCACCATTATCTTCAATTGTAATTATTACTTTATCATCTTTTTGAGTAAGTGTTAGTTTAATCCATTTATCATCAATATCTTTATTTATTAATATATCTTTTGCATTATTAATAATATTAATGAGGCACTCCTCTAATTCACCTGTTATCATCAACCTTTTTATCGGTTTATCATAATCGACAAGCTTTATAAGTTGTATATTATTGTTTTTTAACATACTATTTGTGATATTGAGAGTATTTGTTATGCTATCTTGGATGATTGATTCTTTATACTCTTTTTTATCATTAATATAATTCATAAAAGTATTTATAGTGTTTGATAAATATTGAAGTTGAGTATCTATCTCTTCATTGATAGGTTTATAGATTTCATGTGTAAATTTTTCACCTAGTAAAAGTAGTGTCTCCACTCTAATATTTATTGCCGAAATAGTATTTAATGGTTGTCTCCATTGATGAGCGATATTACCTATCATCTCACCTAATGAGTTCATCTTATGTGTTTGCATAAGTTGTATGTTTTTTTGTTTTAGATCCTCTTTTAAGAGTATGTTTTTTACTATCTCAATAATTTTATTTTTTAGTATATTTTTGCCATTTTTCCTAAAATATAAGATGTTTCTTCCCTTAACTCTTGTTCATCTTCTACATAAAGTATTGTTGCTATTTTATAGTATTTATCCATGCTTAAATCCTATTGTAAATCTTGCACCATTTTCGGTGTTTTCAACTTTTATAGTTCCACCTAGGTTATCTTTGATAATCATTTTGGACATATAAAGCCCCATTCCAGTACCTTTACCTTGCTCTTTTGTTGTAAAGTAAGGTTCAAAGATTCTACTTATGATATCGTTTGGAATCCCTCCACCATTATCCTCTATAAATATAGTTTTATCTTCTAGTTCTATATCAATTTTAGCACTTTGTACATTTAGTTCATCTAAAGCATCCTTAGCATTACTAATAAGATTTAAAATCACTTGTTGAAATTCACTTTTATAAGCATTTATAGTAAAATCTTCCCCACTTAATGATAATTTAATATCATGATCTTTTAGTTGTGCTGATTGTATAGATATAGTTTCCTCTATCGCTTCTTTCACACTAAAGATTCTTTTTGTTTTATCTATTCTATAAAAATTTCTAAAATCATCAATAGTTTTAGACATAAACTTTATAGTTTTTTTATTTTTTTCTATAAATTTATCTATAAACTCTTTGTCTAGTAAACCATCCTCATAGTATTCATCAAGATTTTGGATAGACATATTCACAGCACTCAAAGGTTGTCTCCACTGATGAGCAATAGCCCCTATCATCTCACCCATGGAGGCAAGTTTTGTTTGCTCTTGCAAAATCTCTAATTGTTTTAGGTTCTCTTTAGTTTTCTCTTTTATAAGCTCTTCTAAATTATAACGGTACTCCATTAACTCTGTAATTTCTGATATATAACCTAAAAAGTTTATAATCTTTCCATCATCATCTTTTATAATTATAGTGTTATCGAGTAGCCATTTAGTTTTATTTTCTTTTGAGAGTATTCGATAAGGTTTATGGGTGAAAAAAGTTTTATCTTGCTTTATGGCTTGATTTATCTCATCAGTTACAACTAATAAATCATCTTTATTTATAAGATTTGCATATAAAATATCTCCATTTAAAAACTCATCTTTTGTGTAACCAAAAATTTCTGTAACATTGTCAGATACATATTCAGCACTCCAATTCTCATCATTTTTCCATTTAAAAAGAGATTCTTCCCCTTTGTTAAAAAGTAGAAGTAATTGATCTTGCTCTTTTGTTCGAATCGCTATCTTCTCTTCAAGGGTATCATTTAAACTTTGAAGCTCTTTAGTTTTTACCTTGATCTCTTTATCTAGAATCTCTTTTTGATTTAATATTCTATATATAAAATACCAAAGCAATAAAAAAATAAAAAATGAGATAACTCTTATGGTTATAGAATCTTTTAAAGTTGTATATAGAAACTCACTACCCTCATAAGAGACTAACCAAGCAACAGTTTTTGTATCGTTAAAAGATTTAATTGGATAAAATGAGATAACATCAATATGATTATGATGATAAGTATATGTGGCAAATTTCTCACCCTTTGTAATACCTTTATTTATCTCCTCTCTAATGGGTTTTAATTTTTCTCCATTCTCTATAACACACTGATTATATGAATGTTGCGAAGTCATAGCAAACATATAATTTTTATGTTCTGAACTTTGAATATATTTTAGAACAACATCATCCCTAGGCCATATCTTCACATCAAAAATTTTCTTATTAACTAAAAAATGTGTCTCTATTTTGCTTACTTCAAGAAGATATTTTTGTAAATTATCACTAGAAAATGATATCTCTACTAGACCGAGATAAGTATTATTAGACTTATCAAATATAGGGTAAACATTTCTAAATCCATGAGCTGTTCTACCTTGAACAAAACCTTTTGATGCTTTTTTTGTTTTATTTGTATAGTTAAAATCTTCTCTTATATTAGTTAAATCATCTCCAAATTTATTAGGTTTATGCATCCTTAAAAAAGATTCATTATTTGGTAGTACGAACTGATATTGTAAAACACCTTTTTGTTTTAATAACTGATATTTTCTTTTCAATAGATTATAAAGCTGGTCTCGTAGGATAGATTTTTCCTCTTTAGAAGCTGTTTTTGCTAAGGAGAGTATCTTTGTTAGTTTTTTATTATCAGTAGTTGAGAGAGCTGCAGCATTTGCAGTAAGCCTCTGATGGTGTAAAAGTATTTGATAGTGTATTTTCAGTTTTTCTAAACTCTCATTTAGGGCAACTTTCACCCTTTGTTCAGTGTTTATCCTTGTGATTGTATATATTAACGAATTTACAAAGATGAACGAGATAGCAAGTAATATTAAGATTTTTGTTTTGTTTTGTTTTTGAGCATTTTTCTTCCTACATATAACGATTATATCGAATATGTAAGAATTTTTATATTAAATTTATAACTATTTTTTCGTAGTTAAAGTTAACAGAGCAGGTCCTAAAATGATATTTGTAAAAAGTGCAATAGTTATCGCTCCACCAGCTAAGATTCCGAAATTGATAAGGTTTGTGAGTGATGCAAAAATATAAACATAAAAACCTAAAGATAAAACGATGGTTGTAGCGATTAATGCACGACCAGTTCCTAGCATAGTCTCCTCAATAGATTCCTTTGTGCTAAGTCCACGGTGGTGGTACTTTGCAAAGTTATGAAAAAAGTGAACAGTATCATCAACCGATAAACCAATAACGATAGCACCAACAAGCATAGTAAACATATCAAGTGGCATATTTACCATAGACATAAACCCTAAAGTTATCACAACTGGCAATACATTTGGAATCATACTTATAAGTCCGATTTTAACACTTCCTAGAAGAATCATCATCATAATAGCGATAAGTGCAAAAGCAGTTACATAACTTGTTGCCATAGAACTCATAGCGGCTGAGAGTGTTCTTTGAAACAGAGGAACCATACCGGTTATTGTGATCTCAACACTATCACCTAACTCCTCTTTCATAAGTGCTGATAACTCATCACTCAACTCACCATACTCACCAGCTTCCATCCAAGGGAGTTTAAAAGTGATTCTAGCTTTAGAAAATGTAGAATCTACCAAATCCTCTAAATCATCACTTCCACTATTCTCAAACAGTAAAAACTCTTGTGGAATCAGTGCATTATTTGTAGTGATTGCATAATACTTTTGTTGGTTATCATGAAGTCCACGGTGAATCTCTTTTAAAACCTCGGCAACACTCCAACCTTTTCCAACAAAATATTTCTCATTCTCTATCATCTCAGCTTTTTTTCTAATATTATCTAGTTTGATTAATAGTTCTGAATTGTAAAGACCGTTATCTTTTTTAGTGTCTATGATAACCTCCATAGTAACAGAACCTTTTAACTCTTTATCAACTCGCTGGGTAGCGATTTTTACAGAGGAATCATCTGGTTGCCAACTGAGTGGGTCATGTTTAAACTCAACACTTGAAGCAAAATAAACAAAAATAACAACTAAAACGGCACTAGATATAACAATAGCTTTAGCATTATCAACACTAAAGATAGCGATAGAACCTAAGATAGAATCCATCTTTTTAGAATTTTTTATATGTTTCTCTTTGGCTTGTTTGATAGGCAAAATAGCTAAAATCGCAGGTAGTAATATAAGGGTATTAACAAGTGCAACCATAATCCCAACAGCTGCAAAGATTCCTAAATCTGCTATGGGTGCAATAGCAGCCGTTGAGAATGAAAGAAGTCCAGCAGCAGTTGTAAGTGATGTCATAATGATGGCAAGACCAGAGTGACCAAGTGAGTAAGAGATAGCTTTGTGTTTATCACCATTTGCATTGAGATGCTTAAAAAACATAGAGAGTAGATGAACAACAGCACCGATTCCAACAGCTAGTAAAAATGATGGAAGAATTTGTGTTGGAATTGTGATGGGTGTTCCCACAAATGCCATTGTACCGATAGTTGTTAAAAGGGAGATAGCAACTATAAATATAGGTAAAATCACAGCAGAGATTCTTCTAAATACAATAAATAAAAATATCATCATCATTAGTAAAACAAGTTTTACAAATTTTTGCATATCTTTTTGAACTGATTGTTTGTTGTAATCATTTACAGCTAAAGAACCAGCTACAAAAACATCAAAACCATCATTTTTGTATTTAGCGATAATCTCATCAGCTTTTCTTACCATTTCACTTTTTGAAGTGTCTTTTAAAAACTCTAAATCCTCAGTAGATTCCTCTTCACCAAATCCATCAAGCTCATCACCACCCTCAGAACCCTCATAAGCACTAGGCTCTAAAATGATAGTTGTATAAGTAAAAGATTCATTAAAAAGTAGATTTTTATATATCTCAGAGTTGAGTGCGATATTTTTTATAGATTCTAACTCATCTTTATTTTTAGGGAAGTTCTCAAAAAGGTCTTCGACTATTAGAGAATCATTTTCCCCCCTAGTGTTTCTTGCGTTGATGAGTGAAGTTATATCGTTTAAGTGGGGGATATTGTTCTCTAAGTCTGTATGAAGATTTTGAAGTTTCTCTAAAAACTTTAAGTCAAATATATTTTTACTTTCAATAACAACCATGATTTTTTCATCTTGTCCAAACTGCTCTTTAAACTTCTCATAACGAACAAGAGCAGGGTCATCAGCGTG
>JAYEKJ010000220.1:3650-22440 GCA_034660975.1 Campylobacterota bacterium | reverse complement strand
AATATAACTTTACCAAGAACATACAATAATATAAATTCTCTTTTAGAGATTACTCAAGATAGAAAAGGTGTTCAAGTCGATTTATCATTTAGTGATGATAAATTTTTATTCTTCTTAACTAGATAATTATGCTTAATTAGATAAAATACTAGACTTTAAAAATAGAGGTGTTTTATGCTTGTAGCTCCTAGTGTTTTATCTGCTGACTTTGGAAACCTTCAAAGAGATGTTGAATCAATCTGTAATTCAGGTTGTGATTTAGTTCATGTTGATGTTATGGATGGACATTTTGTTCCAAACTTAACTATTGGTCCTGTTGTTGTTTCTGCTATTGCTAAATGTGCAACTAAGCCACTTGATATTCACCTAATGGTTGAAAATAATACATTTTTTGTGGAACTTTTCGCACCACTTAAACCTAAATATATCTCCTTTCATATTGAGGAGGAGAAACATCCACATAGACTTATACAAAAAATTCGTTCTCTTGGGATTAAACCAGCTATTGTTTTAAATCCTCATACTCCAGTAGAATCAATAGAATATCTTTTAAAAGATTTAGATATGGTTCTTCTTATGAGTGTTAACCCTGGATTTGGTGGACAAAGCTTTATAGATAGTGTTATAGAGAAAGCTTCAAGACTAAATGCACTTCGTAATAAAATCAATCCGAACTGTCTTATAGAGGTTGATGGTGGTGTTAGCGATAAAAATATCCAAAGCCTAAAAGATGTTGGTGTTGATGTTGTTGTTGCAGGAAGTTATGTATTTAAGCATGAAAGTAAAGAAAAAGCTATAAAAAGTTTACAAATTTAATGCGTTGCAAAATTTGTGGAATCACCTCCTATAAGGATGCGATAGATGCTATAAATTCTGGTGCTGATGCACTAGGATTTGTATTTTATAAAAAATCACCTAGATATATTTCCCCATCTGATGCTAAAAATATTATAAAAAAACTTCCCCCTTTTGTTGAGAAAGTTGCTTTGTTTGTAAATGAAGATTCTAAAACTATAAATTCATGGATGGAAGAATCTCTTTGTACTTTAGCACAACTTCATTTTGAAGCTGATGAAGATTTATTTAATCAATTAAACTATCCATACATTAAAGTTATACGAGCAAAAAATTCTAGTGATATTTTAAAATACAGTGATGAGTATAGACTCGTCGATGCTTATTGTGAAGCTTATGGTGGAGTTGGGAAAAGATTAAATATAGAGTGGTTTAAAGATATTAATTGTTCTAAAATCATCTTAGCTGGTGGCCTAGATTCTATTAATGTAGCATCATTAAAAGAGTATGGCTTTTATGGTGTTGATGTAAGCAGTGGTGTTGAGATATCTCATGGAAAAAAAGATTCTAAAAAAGTTAAAGAGTTTATTAAAAATGCTAAATAAGCAATTTCCATTAGATAAAAAAAGTATCCACAGATTATCATCAAATGGGTTATCACTAGTATCTATTAGATCCCAGCTTGATGAGGGACTTGATCTATCTTTAGAACTTTGGCGAGCTCAAGGCCTAGATATAGTCAAAAAGCAGGGTTATTTTTTCTTTAACACTAAATTTATCTCTATCGATGAAGCACAGTTTTGTATAGTTGATATTGAAACCAATGGTTCAAAATTAGACAAACATCAAATTATTGAAATAGGTGCTGTAAAAATAAAAAATGGTAAAATTATTGATAGATTTGAATCGTTAGTTAAGTGTGACAGAATAAATGAACATATTAGTGAAATAACTGGAATAAAAGTAGAAGATACTATCAATGCTCCATCTTTAAAAGATGTATTACATGATTTTAAAATTTTTCTAGGTGATGATGTTTTTATAGCACATGATGTTAAGTTTGATTATAACTTCATCTCTGGTTCATTTGAGCAAGTTGGTTTAGAACCTATTTTTAATAGGCACCTATGCTCTTTAGCACTTGCAGAGAGAACTATCGTTTCTTATAGATATGCTCTATCTTACCTCAGTGAGCAATTTAATTTGAATCCAGATGCAACTCACCATAGAGCAATGAGTGATGTTTTAACAACTTATGAACTATTTATGCTCTCTTTGGAAAATTGTACTGAAAATATAAATAATGTAGAAGATTTGATAAAGTTCTCAAAAGAAGCTTCAATGTTAAAAAGACCGAAATTCGACCCTTTTTTAGAAAAAAAAGAGGAAGATATTTCAGAGTAATTAATTACTCTGAAAAAGCACCAGGACTTACAAGTTTATTGTATCTAGCTTCCATTCTATCTTCTAAACTCATCTCTTTAAGTTTTGCAAGTTCATCTAAAAAGTAATCAGCTATAGCAGTAGCAGCACCGTCTCTATCTCTATGCGCACCAATTAGTGGCTCATTAATTACATTATCAATTAGGTTTAATTCTAATAAGTCACCACTTGTAATTTTCATTGCATTAGTAGCTTCTTCAACTTTTTTAGGATCATTCCACAAAATTGCTGAACACCCCTCTGGTGAAATAACACTAAAAACAGAATAACGCATCATAGCAAACTTATCAGCAACACCAATAGCTAAAGCCCCACCAGAGCCACCTTCACCAATAACAACAGAGATAGTAGGTACAGTAAGCTCTGCTAACTCCAACAGGTTCTTAGCGATAGCTTCACTTTGATTTCTCTCTTCTGCTCCAATACCAGGATATGCACCCGGTGTATCAACTAGCATCAAAACTGGAATACCAAATTTTTCAGCCATCTTAGCGGCTCTAAGAGCTTTTCTGTAACCCTCTGGATGAGGCATACCAAAATTTCTTCTTATTTTGTTTTTAGTACCACGACCTTTTTGCTCACCAATAACCATAACTTTTTCATCACCAATATACCCAATATAACA
Organism: Campylobacterota bacterium; assembly: GCA_034660975.1. Classification (GTDB taxonomy): domain Bacteria; phylum Campylobacterota; class Campylobacteria; order Campylobacterales; family Sulfurimonadaceae; genus Sulfurimonas. Next base: position 19,577 of record JAYEKJ010000220.1, on the reverse strand, counting down.
AAGGATAGCGGCATCATCACGGAAATGTCTATCACCATGAATCTCATACTTATCTCTCACGATTAAGTTTATATAATCTAAAGCATATGGTCTATCTAAGTGACGAGCTAATTGAAGCTTTTGAAAGTCTGATAGATTTTTATAAATTTTAGAAACCTCTTTATCAAGTTTCTCTCCAAGAGTCACAACAGCAACATCATCATGACGAACTTGCGCTGAAATTATATCCTCTTGAATAATTTTTATTTTTTGTTCAAAGTCTAAATAAGTAGCCAAATTAAATCCTTAAACTCTTAGATTTTTTTAAATATTAGAACACCATTCGTTCCACCAAAACCAAATGAGTTACTCATAACAACATTTAAGTCAGCTTTTCTAGCACCAGTAGAAACATAATCTAAATCACAATTTTCATCAGCAGTAGTATAATTAATAGTTGGAGGGATAATTCCATCTCTCATTGCCATTAAACATGCAACAGCTTCAATTCCACCTGCTGCACCTAAACAGTGACCAATTTGACCTTTAATAGAGCTCATTGGTGGGCAATTTTCTTTTCCACCAAAAAGCTCTTTAACAGCTGCTGTTTCATTTTTATCATTGATCGGTGTAGATGTACCATGAGCATTTACATAATCAATTTTAGGTTCACCTGCCATCTTGTATGCAGCTTTCATAGCACGAGCTGGACCCTCAAGAGATGGTGTTGTGATATGGTTAGCATCACCACTCTCTCCAAAACCTATAATCTCACCATAAATTTTAGCACCACGAGCAACTGCTGATTCATACTCTTCTAAAACAAGAGCTGCAGCACCCTCACCCATTACAAAACCATCTCTATCTTTATCAAATGGACGAGATGCAGTTTTTGGATCATCATTTCTAGTTGATAATGCTTTCATTGCAGCAAATCCACCAATACCTACACCAGTTATTGCAGATTCAGCAGATACCACTAACATTTTTTCAGCACCATTACACATAATAGTTTTACAAGCTTCACTTATTGCATGAGTACCAGCAGCACAAGCTGTTACACTTGAAAGATTGGGTCCCTGAGTTCCATGTTCAATAGAAACAAATCCACCAAGCATATTTACTAAAGCACCAGGAATAAAAAATGGACTAATTCTTCTAGGACCTCTATTTTCTAAAATAATAGAGTTTTTCTCAATTGATGGAAGACCACCAATACCCGACCCAGCGGAGATTCCAAATCTTTCCATATCAGTATCTTCAGAAAAATTAGCATCCGTCATAGCTTCCCCCGCAGCTTTTAAACCAAGGTGGATAAATCTATCAGCTTTTTTTACCTCTTTTGGAGCCATCACTGTTGATGGATCAAAATCTCTTACCTCACCAGCGATTTTAACACTATAATTTTCAGGATCAAAAATTGAAATAGTATCTATTCCACACACACCATCACATATTGCTTTAAAAGAACTCTCTTTATCGTTACCAACTGAATTGATCATACCTAAACCAGTTACTACTACTCTTCTCATCTAATATTCTCCATAAAATTATAAAATACTTTTAAAAATTACTCTAAACTAACTATTAACAGTATTCTTAGGTGGTTAATATTGAATTCTGTAAAACAGAATTCAATACTTAGATTTAATTATTTGCTTTCTATATAAGAAACTACATCAGCAACAGTTTGAATCTTCTCTGCTTCTTCATCAGGAATTTCAATATCAAATTTCTCTTCAAGAGCCATTACCAGTTCAACTACATCTAAACTATCAGCACCTAAATCTTCAACGAACTTCGCATCTTCTTTTACTTCATCAGCGCTTACGCTTAATTGCTCAACTACAACTTCTTTAATATCTTCTAATAGTGCCATTCTAGCTCCTGTTTTTTGTATTTAATCGGATAATTATAGCTTATTTAGCTTAAAAAAGCCATTATGCCATATTCATTCCACCATTTACTTTTAGTGTTTCACCAGTAATATAACTTGAGTGATCCGATAATAAAAATGCTGTTGCTTCTGCCACTTCTTTGGCAGTTCCCATCCGTTTCATAGGTATTTTTGTATTGATACCATCTTTAATCTCATCATTTAATTTTTCTGTCATCTCAGTAGCAATAAAACCAGGTGTCACACTATTAAAACGGATGCCACTAGTTGCTGCTTCAATTGCAAAACTCTTAGTCATTGCAATAACTCCACCCTTACTTGCTGCATAGTTAGTTTGCCCAGCATTTCCAGTCTCACCAATAATTGAAGAGATATTTACAACTGAACCAAACTTCTTTTTTCTCATAACCTTCATTGATTCTCTACAACCTATAAATGATGAAGTAAGATTCGCATTTATTACAGAGAGAAAATCGTCAGTTTTCATACGAAGAGCCAACTTATCATTTGTTATACCCGCATTATTAACGAGATATGAAAGCTCACCATCAGAATCTATAATAGTTTTGATTGCATCGACAAAAGCACTCTCATCACTTACATCAAAACCTATAACAGCAGCATTTCCACCATCAGCTTCAATAGCCTCTTTTATAGCATCAGCCTCCACAGCACCACTTCTATAATTAATCCAAACTTTTAAACCAAAACCAGCTAAAGTTTTTGCAATCTCTGCACCAATACCACGACTTGAACCTGTAACTAAAACATTTTTTCCACTAAATTTCATTATTTATACTCTCCAAAATTATATTAAAAGCACCTAGGTGCTAGAGCCCTCTGCTAAAGAGAACCCAGTGTTCACTGAAAAAAATTTGTTTTTTTCAGCATCGATATTTAGCTTAGAAACTATATAAGACTATGATCCATCTCTGCTGGAATCTCTAATCCCATAAGCTTTAAAACTGTTGGTGCAACATTATTTAAACCACCCGTTTCAACTTTAGTAACGCCATCTGCCATCACAAAACACCATACTTTTCCAACTGTATGGTTTGTTAACATATTGCCATATTCATCTTTCATCTCTTCACAATTTCCATGATCAGATGTGATAACAAGAGCATAATCGTTCTCTTTAGCACTATTTAATATTTTACCTAACTGCTCATCAACGGTAGTTACTGCAAGTTTTGCAGCTTCCATATCACCAGTATGACCAACCATATCACCATTTGCAAAGTTTACAACAATAAAATCGTAATCAGCATCCATAGCTTTTAAAACAGACTCACAAACTTCGTTTGCACTCATCTCTGGTTTCATATCGTAAGTTTTTACATCTGGAGATGGTATAAGAACTCTTGTTTCATTTTCATATGCCTCATCAATTCCACCGTTTAAAAAAAAAGTAACATGTGCATATTTTTCAGTTTCTGCAGTATGTAATTGTCTAAGTCCATTTTTAGAGATAACCTCAGCCAAAGTATTTATAGGTGCATCTTTTCTAAAAAGAACTGGATATTTAAAACTTTTATCATATTCAGTGATAGTTGCTAAATTAACCTCAATATGTCTTTTAGGGAAACCTTCAAAACTCTCATCACCAATTGCAGTTACAATCTCTCTCATTCTATCACTTCTAAAGTTTATAGTTAGTATAGAATCTCCATCTTTAACCCCATCATAACCCTCAAAAGCTGCAGGTTCAACAAATTCATCTGTTTCACCCAATGCATAAGAACTACCAATATACCCCTCAGGTTCATAGTCTGTTTTAGGTGTTGCGTTAATAATCGCTTCATAACCCCTCTGAACTCTTTCCCATCTATTATCTCTATCCATAGTATAAAAACGACCAGATATAGTTGCGATTGTTATATTTTCATCAAGAATCTCTTCAATCTGCTTGATATATTTTCCAGCCGAAGTTGGTGAGACATCTCTACCATCAGTGATAAGATGTAAAAAAACTTTTTTTCCATTTTTTGAAGCGATTTTTGCTAAACCCATAAAATGGTCAATGTGGGAATGAACCCCACCATCACTCAGTAAACCAATAAGATGTAGTCTATCTGAAGCATCCATAAGTTTTTTTAACTCTATATTGTCTTCTAAATTATCTTCTTGTAATGCTAAAGAGATTTTTACTAAATCTTGATATAAAATTCTACCACTCCCTATACTCATGTGACCAACTTCTGAATTACCCATTTGCCCATCAGGAAGTCCAACACTAAGTCCAAAGGTATCAATTAAAGAGTGTGGCACCTCCTTAAATAGTTTATCATAAGTTGGTTTTGTAGCATTATAAAAAGCGTTATGTTCCGTTCTAGAGCAAAAACCTATACCATCTGTAATAACTAAAATTGCTTTTTTACTCAATTTATCTTCCTTATATACTGTAAAATTTCTCTTATTGTACTATAATGTCGCTTCTAATTTTAGATAACTTATATATTTTAGGATAAATTTTGCTTTATTGGTTACATCAAACTTTCGATATAAACATACTCGGATACATTACCATTCGTGGTGGAATCTCATTTTTCATTGCTCTATTTTTAACTCTTTTTTTAATGCCTAAGTTTATAAGATGGGCTCAAAAAACATCTAGTGTTCAACCTATTAATGAATGGGCACCAGAAAGACATAAAGAGAAAGTTTCAACACCAACAATGGGTGGTATTGTTTTTATAGGTGCTACTATTTTAGCTTCACTTTTAACAATAAAATTTTCCAATCTTTATGCTCTTGGAGCTATCTTAACACTATTATTATTTGCTATTATTGGTTTTCAAGATGATTATGCCAAAGTTAAAAAAAATAAAAATCTAGCTGGATTAAAAGCTAGCACTAAACTTCTTTTTCAAATAATATCAGCAGGGTTAATTGCAGGTTATTTATCTATTTTTACAAATTTCAACACTGAACTATATGTTCCATTTATAAAATTACCAGTTTGTGATATGGGTATTTCTGCGATTATTTTATGGATGCTTGTTATTATTGCTACATCAAATGCCGTTAATTTAACTGATGGACTCGATGGACTAGCAACAGTACCCTCTTTAGCAGCACTTACATCTTTTATCATCATAATATACATCACTGGTCATTCAGCACTTAGTTCATATCTATTGATGCCTAATTTTGATGTGGGAGAGGTTGCAATCGTTGCGGCTGCTCTCATGGGTGCTTTGAGCGGTTTTCTTTGGTATAACTGCCATCCAGCAGAGGTGTTTATGGGTGATAGTGGTTCACTAACAATTGGTGCTTTTTTAGGCTACCTTGCAATCATATCTAAAAGTGAAATTCTGCTTTTACTCATTGGTTCTATATTTGTTATTGAAACTTTATCGGTTATTCTTCAAGTTGGTAGTTTTAAACTACGCAAAAAAAGAATTTTTTTAATGGCACCTATACATCACCATTTTGAGATGAAAAACTGGGCTGAAAACAAAATTATTGTAAGATTTTGGATAATTGCTATCCTCTCAAATCTTATCGCTCTTATATCACTAAAGATAAGATAATGAAGAGAGTTTCATTATTTGGATATGGGGGAACAACTAAAGCGTTAGCTAAAAATATCTCAAATGTAATTTTTTATGATGATAATTGTACTAAACCTTTCAAAGATAAAAATGGTTTTAAAGTTAAACCAGCTAGTGAATTTAACCCAAAATATTCAGACCTTGAGATTGTCTCTCCTGGTATCCCACCAACAAACCTATTAATTAAAAAAGCAAATAACCTTATAAGTGAATATGATTATTTTGCAGATAAAATGCCCCTTAGTATCTGGATAAGTGGTACAAACGGAAAAACAACTACAACTCAGATGATGCAACATCTATTAAAAGAGAAAGGTTCTCTTGAGGGTGGAAATATTGGTGTACCTCTTGCACAATTAAATCAAGATGCACCAATGTGGATTCTAGAAACAAGTTCATTCACTATACACTATACAAATATTGCTAAACCAAATATCTACATACTACTTCCTCTTAGTCCAGATCATTTAAGTTGGCATGGCGATATGGATGAATATATAAAAGCAAAATTAAAACCCTTAAAATCAATGAAAGAGGGTGAGATTGCAATCATTCCAGAGGCATACAAAGATTTTGAGACTGATGCTCATATAATCTCATATAAAGATAAAAATGATTTAGCAGAACAATTCAATATAGAAATCCAAAAGATAAAATTCAAAGGTGCCTTTCTTGCAGATGCACTTTTAGCTATGTGTGTTAAAAAGATTCTATTTGATATTGTAGATTACGAAGGAATTAACTCTTTTAGTATTGATCCTCACAGACAAGAGGAGTTAAGAGACTCTAAAAATAGATTATGGGTTAATGATACCAAAGCTACAAACCTAAATGCTACAATAGCTGCTCTTAATAGATATAAATCATCCTATATACATTTAATTCTTGGTGGCGATGATAAAGGTGTTGAACTAGATGAGCTGTTTGAGTTTATGCAAAACTGTAATCTTAAAGTTTACACTATTGGTTCAAATAAAGAAAAACTCCATAAGCTTGCAAATATTTATAATATAGAATCTGAGATTTGTAAAAATCTCCAAGATGCTATCATAAAAATAGATAAAAATTCAGATAATAACTCTGTCGCTTTACTCTCTCCAGCAGCATCGAGCCTTGATCAGTTTAGCTCTTACGCACAAAGAGGTGAGATGTTTAAAAAAATAATAGACAGCTTAAGATGATTTTAAGCATGTTGGAGCTATAATTTCGGTCTTTAAGAGATGGCCAATTAGCTCAGTCGGTAGAGCAACTGACTGAAAATCAGTGTGTCCTTGGTTCGATTCCGAGATTGGCCACCACTTCTTAAAGACTTTATCATTATGGCCAATTAGCTCAGTCGGTAGAGCAACTGACTGAAAATCAGTGTGTCCTTGGTTCGATTCCGAGATTGGCCACCACCCTCAAGTTTAAAATCATTTATTTATTATCACAAAACCCTACTTATATAGTAAAAACTATTTAGTATATTTTAAAAGAGATCAAAACTAAATAATTAATTCAATTTTGATGTTTTCTTTAACTCTATAATCAACTCTTTTTGTCTTTCATACACATATTTTGAGAGCGAAGGTAGATCTTGAGTATTTTCATCTAGTTCACAAATCACTTTGTAGTTACCCTCTTCATCTTTAGATGTAATCGCGATTACTTTTGCTTCTAAGTTTATCTGAGTGTATCCAAAATCTGCTTTTGCATCAGGAACATTAAATGTCAAAACAACATCCATTAACCTTTCAGCTTTAGCTCTTTGTGTAGCTTTCACCTGCATCGCAATAGATTTTATTGATATATCTAATATATTTCCATTAAGAGAGCTACCTTTCATATTTATAGTAACTGGAATCACCCTAGCAGTTATAACCCTAGCATATTGTCTTTCTGTTGCATTAGTTTTTAGAAACTTAAATTTTTCTAAAATTGCCATCCTTGATTTTAGATTGATCTGTTTTACTTTAGCATATATATCTTGTGAAAAACTATCTGCTTGCAGAACTGTCTCTTTATCAAGACTTAAAACAACACCTTGAATTTGCTCAAAATTTATATAGATATTCTCTTTAGTTGTTTTAACTATTTTAGATGGTGTGTTAATCACTAAACCTTTATATACATTTAGTAATTTTAGCTCCTCATCCTCTTCATAAGCATCATCTAAAAGACTTTTTTCATTTATTACATTTTCAGTATGAGATGAGTATCTAATAGAATCAGAATATTTTTGTTCGTGTGTAAATTTTTTAATTTTTATACTATTTAAGGTTGAAAGTATCTCACTAAAATCAAATGGACTCAAATCAAAAGCAAAAATATCAACAACTGCTCTAAATTTTTGAGCTTCTATATACTTAACTACTTTAATATGAAAGTTATCTGTTATATCACTAATCTCTTCAAAATCTGTACCTTCGAAAAGTATAACATAGAAATCTATATCAATTTGAGTAAATAAAATATTTGTTTTTAGTGCTCTTGAGACAAATGGTAATAACTTATTAAAAAACATCTCTAAGTCAACTACTGTCAACTCCTCTTGTAGCTTTTTCATATTTTGGATACTAAGTGTTATCGCAGATAGCTGATTATTTGTAAGCTCTCTTTTTTCTATTTTTTCTTTAAGTAATTTAACAAAAGAAACCCTACTTGATATTAATAATTGATTTTCATCAATATCATCTTTATTTGAGCCATCAACCTCTATTGTAATTATTTTATTAATTTTTGCAACGGTTGTACTTTTAAAAATATAATTTAGTTTTTTCAAGCTTTTTGTAATAGATTTTTTAATAATAATATCATTTTTAAGTAAGGATTTAATATTCATTCTAGAGATAACATCTTCAAACATATCAATATCATCACACTCAAAAAGCTTTAATAGTTCAGCACTTACATACATTAAAAAATCATTCTCATATATCATGAAATTTTGTACTTTCATATCTGCTTTACCAGCTAACAAAGCATAATTTTCTTCATCATGAGCTTTTTTATCTGCTTTTATTTTTAATATAGACTTTTCTACATCTTGGTTTTGAGTGATTATAGATTTAGCACCAACTAAAAAAGCTAACTGAAAAAGTAATAAGTTATACTTTTTAGGAATCACAAAAGAGATGAAAGAGTTACTCTTTTGTTTAAATATTTTTTTTAGTATTGCCGACATATTTTTATCGGCATCATATAATTCTATAAGATAAATATCATAATTATCAAGTTTGTCAACTTCATCTATATCAAGAGAGACACTTTCATCAAAAGATTTCAACATTGCATCTACATGCTTTGATGATGTTGTTTTAAAATATAGATGACATAAATTCAAACGACCTCCTCACTAAATATGATATTTTTTATTATAACCATATCATATCCAATTTTTATTAAAGAGAATTAATTAAGATAAGTTTTTGACAATTAAATTTATATTAAGTTTATTTTTGTAAATTTCATTTATATATTTATTTAGGATTAATATGAAGATAATTATTACTTTTTTACTTTTAACTTTAACAAACCTTATAGCTTTAGATATAACTCTAATCCCTTATATGGCACATACTTCTTATCAAGATAGCTCCAAGCAGAACTCTAGTATTAATGGATTTTACACAAACTTTAAAGAGCCTAGTTATTCAGTAGAGTTAAACTATGAAAATAAGAGTTTAGATTATAACTCTTCAGATAAAAAACTTAAACAAACTGATTACACAGTTGCCTACTCTTATCTAATTGATGATAACTATAGATTAAAAACTGCCTATCATCAACTCTCAAGTAATGCAGAAAAAAGCTCTAAAGCAAAAATATATTTTGCAGGATTACAATATTTTAAGAAAAATAGATTTGATTTAGGTGTTGATATATCTTACTCTAGTTATGATAAAACAGCATTGGCAACAGATATATATCAAGCTAAACCATATTTTGGAATCACTTTTGGAGATTATAAATCTACAATGGGAAAATATGTAGTTAAAATTAATACAAATCTTTTTTATCCTAAAGGGGGCGATTCAAATTCTACTTATGTAAATAATAGCAGCTCTTATTCAATCTCAATAAAACAGTTCAAAGGTGATTTTCACAATATGATAAGTGCTTATAAAGGTGAAGAGCTTTTCGCAGTTAAGGATAATGGTTTTAGTGTAAATAATCAGAATGAACTATATACTACTGGCTATACTATATCAACAAGATACACCATAGATGAAGATATGGGATTAAAATTGTCTTATACAAATGAGATATTTAGAGATATTGATATAGAGATCGAGAGTAAGTTGCAAAGGTACTTAGTTTTATTTGACTATACGATTAGGTAAGTTTATTTAATTCTGGTTTAAAATAGAGTTACTTTTAATAAGCTCTCAGCACTCTTAGTTTATAATCCCATATCAATTTTTCTTCAAAGGAATCCCATGCGTGGTTATAAAGTTTTTGCTGGTTCTGCTAGTACCCAGTTTGCAACAGAGATTTGTCAAATTTTAGATGTTCCATTAGCTAATGCTGATACAAAAAGTTTTAGTGATGGTGAAATTTCAGTACAAATTGCTGAATCTGTTCGTGGTCGTGATGTTTTCATAGTTCAAAGTACAGGTGCTCCATCAAATGATAACCTTATGGAACTTCTAATAATGACAGATGCTCTTCGTCGCTCTTCTGCTTCAAGTATTACTGCTGTTGTTCCTTACTATGGTTATGCAAGACAAGACCGTAAAGCTGCACCTCGTGTGCCGATTACAGCAAAACTAGTAGCTAATCTTTATGAGACTGCTGGAATCGATAGAGTTATTACGATTGATCTACATGCTGGTCAAATTCAAGGTTTCTTTGACATTCCAGTTGATAACCTTTACGGTTCTATTACTTTTGAAAATTATATAAAAAGTAAGAATCTTAAAAACCCTATCATTGCAAGTCCGGATATTGGTGGTGTTGCAAGAGCTAGATACTTTGCAAAAAGAATGGGTTTAGATATGGTTATCGTTGATAAACGCCGTGAAAAAGCGAACCAAGCTGAAGTGATGGGAATCATCGGTGATGTAGAGGGTTATGATGTTATCATGATTGATGATATGGTAGATACTGCTGGAACTATGGTCAAAGCTGCTACTGCACTTAAAAACAAAGGTGCAACTTCTGTTATGGCATGTGCTACGCATGGAGTGCTAAGTGGAAAAGCTTATGAAAATCTAGAACATGGTGAACTAGATGAGCTAATCATCACAAATACACTAGAGACTCAACCAAATAAAAAGATAAAAGTTTTATCAGTTGCTCCTCTTTTTGCAGAAGTTATCCGTCGTGTTTATCATAACGAGAGTGTTAATTCACTTTTTACATAATCAAGGTAATTTAATTGAAAAACATTAGAAACTTCTCTATCATCGCTCATATAGACCACGGTAAAAGTACACTAGCAGACAGAATCATACAAGAGTGTGGTTCTGTTACTGAGCGTGAAATGAGTACTCAAATGATGGACACAATGGAGATCGAACAAGAGCGTGGAATCACGATTAAAGCACAATCTGTTAGGCTTGACTATGTAAAAGATGGTGAACATTATATTCTTAACCTTATCGACACTCCGGGTCATGTTGATTTCTCTTATGAGGTGAGTAAATCTCTCGCTTCTTCTGATGGTGCTTTACTTATTGTTGATGCGGCTCAAGGTGTTGAAGCTCAAACTATTGCAAATGTTTATCTTGCACTTGATAATGACCTTGAACTTATCCCTGTAATTAACAAAATAGATCTACCTGCTGCTGAACCTGAAAGAGTTGCTGAGGAGATAGAGACATCTATCGGAATCGATGCTACTGATGCTTGTTTGGTGAGTGCTAAAACTGGTATTGGAATCCATGAGCTAATTGATGCTATTGTTGATAGAGTTCCTGCTCCGATTGGAAATCCTGAAGCTACTACAAAAGCTATCATTTACGATTCTTGGTTTGACACTTATCTTGGTGCCTTAGCACTTGTTCGTGTTTTTGATGGTCAAATCAAAAAAGGGCAAAATATTAAGCTTATGAGTAATGGTGAGGAGCATCAAGTACTAGACTTAATGTATCCACACCCTATGAAGAAGATTAAAACTAAGTCTATTGAATCTGGTGAGATTGGAATCGTTGTTCTTGGGCTTAAAGAGGTAGCAGTTATCAATGTTGGTGATACTATCACTGATGTGAAGAATCCAGCTACTGAACCTGTTGGAACTTATGAACCTGCAAAACCATTTGTATTTGCAGGAATCTACCCTATCGATACTGATAAATTTGAAGATTTAAGAGAGGCTCTTGATAAGCTTCGTCTAAACGATTCTTCACTCTCTTATGAACCTGAAACATCAGTTGCATTAGGATTTGGATTCCGTGTTGGTTTTTTAGGTATGCTTCATATGGAAGTTATCAAAGAGCGTTTGGAGAGAGAGTTTGGTCTTGATTTAATTGCTTCAGCACCCTCTGTTATATATAATGTATATTTAACAAATGGGGATATGGTAGAGGTTCAAAACCCATCTCAACTCCCACCTGTTCAAAAGATAGATAGAATCGAAGAGCCTTATGTAAGAGCAACAGTTATCACTCCAAGCGATTACCTTGGAAATATCATCACTCTTCTTGTTTCTAAGCGTGGAACTCAAACAAAAATGACTTATCTAAATGAAGATAGAGTTATGCTTGAGTATGAGATTCCTATGAATGAGATTGTTATGGATTTTTATGACACTCTAAAATCAATCTCAAAAGGGTATGCTTCTTTTGATTATGAGCCTATTGACTTTAAAGTTGGTGATTTAGTTAAACTTGACATCAAAGTTGCTGGTGAAGCTGTTGATGCACTAAGTGTTGTTGTTCCTCGCAACCAAGCACTTCCAAGAGGTCGTGTTTTAGTTAAAAATATGAAAGAGCTTATCCCTAGACAACTTTTTGAAGTTGCTGTTCAAGCATCTTTAGGCTCTCAGATTATCGCTAGGGAAACTGTTAAATCTATGGGTAAAAATGTTACTGCTAAATGTTATGGTGGTGATATCACTCGTAAAAGAAAACTACTTGAAAAACAAAAAGCTGGTAAGAAAAGAATGAAGTCTATTGGAAAAGTTCAACTTCCTCAAGAGGCATTTATGTCAGTTCTAAAGATGGACTAACTTACAAAAATGAAATGTTTATTATGCGAAAGTTTTTCACTTTCGCATATTTGCTCCTCTTGTCAAGAACTATTTTTAAGCCCTAAAATCTATAAACGCAAAGTTTTTAATAATATTGAAGTTATCTCTTTTTATAAATATGATGAGATAAAAAATTTACTCCATACAAAACATACAGACTTAGGTTACTACATATACACAACTCTTGCTCAAAACTCATTTAAAAAATTTGCTCAAAACTTCAAATACCATGAAACAGTAAATTCAATTGCGATTGATGATAATATAAAAAGCGGATATTCACATACTGCAATCTTGAACAAATCCCTTAAAAGCTCTTTTATAAAACCTGAGTACAATAAACTCAGAGCAAAAAATCCCATATCCTATTCTGGGAAAAGTAGAGAGTTTAGACTACTAAATCCTAGGGATTTTATCTTCACTAGTTCAAGTAAAAATAGTATTATTTTAGTAGATGACATCATAACAACAGGCTCAACTTTAACACAAGCGATTCAAACAATCCATCGTACTAAAAAAGAGGTCATCTTTTGCCTTACTTTAGCAGATGCAAGTTTAAAATAACTATTAAGGCTACCTAAAAAATTTATTTAAAAGTTTTGTAACCTCTTCTTTGGCTTTATCTCCAACTTTTGATTCGATAAGTGCTTTTGTATCTACTGACACTGAAGGCTTATTTATATCACCTTTTAACTTAACTGTTAATGGGTATTTATTTGTTGTTACTGTAACTTTAGAATCTATCTTTTGAGTTAAAGTATTTAACTTTGTATTGTCTGTTTTAATGGATGCAGTTCTTGATTTTAAATCGAGTGATAGTTTTAGATTCTCTTTATTTATTTTTGCATCAATATCACCACTAAATTTTTCTTTGTACAAATCAACTTTTCCATATCTTTTTACAAGTGTAAGCATCTGATTTTTTATAAATAAACCATCTACTAACTGACCACTTAGTTTACCTTTTTTAGTTTTTAGATTATAATTAACTTTAGCATTTAAATCTGACTTGAAGATTTTTGGATATGTTAACATATCTAAAACTTTTAAAGTTTGCAGTGAATTTAAATCGGCATGGAAATCATCATTATGTAGTTTTGCATCCATCACACCACCAGCAATTTGTGAATGTATCGTTAAATCTAAATCTTTAGCACTTTTAAGTTCCCCATTTATAGCGATAGTTCCTTTTAAATCTCTATCGGTTACAAAAAATAGTTTATCTAAACTAGGTATTTTCACTATATAATCACTTACTAAAGAGCTCTCAGCAATGTTAAATCTTGCCTTTTTCATATCAAATGATGCAATGGAGGAATCTAACTTAACTCTACTATCAACAATATTTCCATCTAAAATAGTATTTGTGTTGAGTTTAAATACAGTTCGTGGCATTTTAGTTTTAAACTCATACGCCTTTGTCATATAGTTAGAATCTAATAAACCATTTTCAATATTTGATTTAATTACACCTTTTAGCTTCCCAGCTCTTGCATCACTAATAGCAACATTTAAAGAAAAAACTCCATCGCTATAATGTGGTTGTTTTACCATATATAAAAATTCAGAGATTTCTAGATTTTTAATGCTAGCATTTATAGTTGCCGGTGAAAAATCTACTAATGTTGCCTTAAAATTTGTATCTGATGAAGCAAAATCACTTTTACCAGTTATAGATAAATTTTTATTATCCCCTTTTACTTCACCATCAAGTTTAAAAACACCTTGAATATCAGCACCAGTTATGGGTTTTAGTAGAGCTAACTCTATAATATTTATTCCATAGTTTAAATCCATATTCATAGAATCTGAAATAATCTTTCCATTTGAATTAAGTTTAGCAAGATTAGAATCAAAAAACATTTTGTAGTTTATGCTTTCACCTTTGAATAAAGCATCCAATCTCATACTAAATAGAGTTTTTGGAATCGTAACATTAAAATCTTTTCTCATAAGATTTTTATCTATTTCACCTTTAGAGCTAGTTAAAACAATATTGCCATCTAGCTGATTTGGGGTTATATTTTTAAAATTAACATTAAGATCTATATCTGCATCTGCATAATTTTTTTGACCACCAATGTAGAGAAGAGATTCTAATTTTGCATCTTTAACTTTTGCGATGATTGAAGTTGGACTTAAAGCTGTAAGTTCAACATGATAAGATGTATCACTATGAGCTAAATCACTCACTCCATCAATCTCCATAAAAGCCATAACCCCTTTTATAGTTCCCTCTGTATTAAATTCACCTCTAATTGATGACTTAGTAAGAGTTTGCAAAGAATCTAATTTTTTCATTCTCACTCTATATGCTATGTTAAAAGCTTGAGAAAATAGAGAATAGTTTCCGTTTACTGAAATAATATTATTTTTATTCAGTTCTAAAACTATTGAAAAATCACTCATTGTAAGTTTAAAACCACTTAATTTACTTTCCAGTTTAGTTTGTTCTCTTATTTTATTCTCTAAGATAGGTTGTAGTATTTTATTGCCGATTGATGTAAAGATTATAATATATATACCTACACTCACTGCAAATAAAAGCCCTACAAGCCATTTTAAATATCTCATCTGCACTCTCCAATGTTTTAATAAGCTAATAATACATATTATTAGCTTTAAACAATATTTATAACAAAAAGTATACTTGATACACAAAGACTAAACTTACTTGCATTCAATAATTTAACTTTTACTTGACATTATTACACTCAATATGTATAATACCCTCAACTTTTAACAAAAAGGAGTGATTTAACAATTATGTCTAAACAAACTGACGAAGAATTACAAACTAAACCTCAAGAAAATATAGAGGAAAATACAGAAGTGCTAAATGAAGAAGCAGAGGCTGAAGCTGAAGCTGTTGAGAATGAATTTGATCTTTTACAAGCTGAGATGGCTGAGTTAAAAGATAAATACGCTCGTGTTCATGCTGATTTTGATAATATCAAAAAAAGACTAGAAAAAGAAAAATATACAGCAGTTGAATATGCAAACGAAAAATTTGCAAAAGATATGATTCCTGTACTAGACGCTCTTGATGGTGCAATGAAATCAGTAGAGGGTGATGCAGACAAAGCTGAACTTTTTGATAAACTAAAAGAGGGAATCGAACTTACACATAAGTCTTTTCTTACTCAATTAGATAAGCATGGTGTAAGCATGGTAAAACATGATGAGCCATTTGATCCAAATATCCACAATGCTATCCAAGCAATGGATAGTGAAGATGTTGAGTCTGGACAAATCGTTCAAACTTTTCAAACTGGATACAAATATAAAAATCGCCCACTTCGTGAAGCGATGGTTATCGTAGC
>JAYEKJ010000220.1:0-3550 GCA_034660975.1 Campylobacterota bacterium | reverse complement strand
AAATGTCAAAAGTAATAGGTATAGATTTAGGAACAACAAATTCATGTGTAGCAGTTTATGAGGGTGGTGAAGCGAAAATCATCCCAAATGCAGAGGGTAAGAATACAACTCCATCAGTAGTTGCTTTCACAGATAAAGGTGATGTTCTTGTTGGTGATCCAGCAAAGCGTCAAGCAATCACAAACCCTGAGAAAACAATCTCTTCAATCAAAAGAATTATGGGTCTTATGATGAATGAGGAAAATGCTAAAGAAGCTCACGATAAAGTAACTTATAACATAGTTGATAAAGATGGCTCAGCTGCTGTTGATGTAGCTGGTAAAATCTACACTCCACAAGAGATAAGTGCTAAGATTCTTACTAAACTTAAAGAGGATGCTGAAGCTTATATTGGTTCAGCTGTAACTGATGCTGTTATTACTGTTCCTGCATATTTTAATGATGCACAAAGAAAAGCAACTAAAGATGCTGGTACTATCGCTGGTTTAAATGTTCTTAGAATTATCAATGAGCCAACTGCTTCTGCACTTGCTTATGGACTTGATTCTAAAACAGAAGAGAATGTACTTGTTTATGACCTTGGTGGTGGAACATTTGATGTAACAACTCTTGAGATCTCTGATGGTACTTTTGAAGTTCTTTCAACTGATGGTAATGCATTCTTAGGTGGTGATGATTTTGATAATAAAATCGTTGATTTCTTAAATGATGAGTTCAAAAACTCTCATGGTATTGAACTTAAAAATGACAAAATGGCACTTCAAAGATTAAAAGATTCTGCTGAAAATGCTAAAAAAGAGCTTTCATCTGCAACTGAGACTGAAATTAACTTACCATTTATCACAATGACAGAAGCTGGACCACAGCATTTAGTTGTAAAACTTACTCGTGCTAAATTTGAGGGTATGATCTCTACTCTTATTGATGAAACAATTGACCATATCAAAGTAGCAATGGATGAATCTGATTTAGATAACAACGAAATCAAAGAGATTATCATGGTTGGTGGTTCTACTCGTGTACCTGCTGCTCAAGAGGCTGTTTCTAAATACTTCGGTGGAAAAGATTTAAACAAAGGTGTTAACCCTGATGAAGTTGTTGCTGCTGGTGCTGCTATTCAAGGTGGTGTTTTAAGAGGTGATGTTAAAGATGTTCTTCTTTTAGATGTTACACCACTTTCACTTGGAATCGAGACTCTTGGTGGAGTTATGACTAAGATTATTGAAAAAGGTACAACTATCCCTGTTAAGAAATCTCAAGTTTTCTCAACTGCTGAAGATAATCAACCAGCTGTTTCTATCTCTGTTGGTCAAGGTGAAAGAGAGTTCGCTAAAGATAACAAATCATTAGGTCTATTTGAGTTAGGTGATATCCCAGCTGCTCCAAGAGGTGTTCCTCAAATCGAAGTAACTTTTGACATCGATGCAAATGGTATTTTAACTGTTTCTTCAACTGACAAAGGTACTGGTAAGTCTCAATCAATCACAATCTCTGGAAGTTCAGGATTAAGTGAAGAAGAGATTAACAAAATGGTTCAAGATGCTGAAGAAAATAAAGCTGGTGATGAAGAGAGAAAAGCATTAGTTGATTTAAGAAACCAAGCTGACGCACTTATCGCTCAAACTGAAAAATCTATGACTGAGATGGGTGATAAACTAGAAGCTGATGAAAAAGCTAAAATCGAAGCTGCTGCAACTGAGTTAAAAGATACTTTAAAAGATGAAACTGCTACTAAAGAGACTATCGAAGAGAAAGTAAAAGCATTAACTGAAGCTGCACATAAAATGGCTGAAGAGATGTACAAAAAAGAACAAAACCCAGAAGCTGCAAAAGCTGATGAGAAGAAAAAGGAAGAAGAGGACGATGTAATAGACGCTGAAATTGAGTAAAGTCTGAACATCTAAAGCAGTCGAGATCTTATCGATGCTGAGATAGAGTAGGTTTTTACCTCTCTATCCACACAATACAATTATGCAAACAATCCTAGAACTCACAGATTCAAACTACACATCTTTTATAGAGGAAAGCTCCTCAGCAATTTTTATAGACTTTTATAGCCCAACTTGTGGACCTTGTCAAACTCTTATGGCATATCTTCCCCGTATTGCTGATAATTATAAAGATGATAATGTAGTGATAGCAAAAGTGGATGTATCAATAAACCCTAAACTAGCAAAAAAGTTTATGGTGCAAAGTGTACCACTTATAGTGATAATTGGAGATGACAAGATGGTTAAGAGTGCCGAGGTTGGTCTTGCAAGGATAAATAAATATTTTAATATGATAGATAAAGAACTTGGAAAAAACAGAGGTTTTTTTAGTAAGCTCTTTGGGTAAAACTATCTTCTATAATGTTTAAAATCTTCCATAGCTTTTTCTCTAGCTTCATTGAAGTTCATTATCTCTCCACCATATAGAGATTGAAATTTTTTTGCCATCTCATACTTTAAAAAAGCATACTTACTAACCCTACTCATAGTACCTCGCTTTTTACTTCCAACAACATAATAAGCATCTGCAACAGAGATAAGTTTTAAAGATTCTACATCTACAACTTTAGGATTTTTAATAGTAATCCCATCACCTAAATGATTCTCTAAACAATGAATAGAACAGTATTGATAATGTTTACCTTTATATGTTGATGTGTGTGAAGTTTTATAATATTTCACTAAATCCATCCCACATTTTACACAATATCGTTTCTCCTTTCCACTCTGAACTAAAGTAGCCTCCTTCTCACCAACAGACTGAAACATACCAGATTTTACATTTGGCTTTTTTTCCACTCCACATCCTATAAATAATAAACTAATAACAAACATAATGAATATTTTAAACATTTTTCTCTCCTAATCTACTAATAATACACATTAATTATTACTAAAGTGTTAAAATATATAAAAATAATGGATAATTCAATGAAAGAAAAAATAAAACACTATATAAAAGAGATAATAATATTTGTAATTGTAATGAGTATAGTAGCTAATGTAGTAAGCTTCTATAAAAGTTTTGATTTAAACAAAGGATCTTTGGATAATATGAACTTAACTCTAATAGATAACACAATTTTTAAACAAGACAATAAAAAACCAATCATAATACATTTTTGGGCAACTTGGTGTCCAACATGTAGCTTAGAATCTTCAAATATTCAATATATATCTAAAAGTTATGAGGTATTAACTGTTGCTGTAAAATCTAATGACAAAGATATAGGAAAATATATGCTTGAAAATAATTTAGATTTTAAAGTTTATAATGATAAAGAGGCAAAACTGGCAAGAAAATTTAATATAGCAGTATATCCAACTACTTTTATATATGATGAAAATAGAAATTTAGTTTTTAGTGAAGTTGGTTATACAAGTACCTTTGGATTATGGATTAGAATGTGGTGGGCTAGTTTATAAGAAATTGATGGTGGAGCTGTGGAGAATCGAACTCCAGTCCGAAACCACGCTACTCCTAACCTCTACATGCTTAGAGAAGTTGTTAAAATTTAATCTTGCTTCACACAACTTGCAAAGCTACACAAGACGAGTCT
>JAYEKJ010000219.1:10350-22601 GCA_034660975.1 Campylobacterota bacterium | reverse complement strand
CACCAAAATCTGTTGAGAACAGAACTTGTGGATTCCCTAAACTATCATCTTTTACATAAGCTAAATAGATATTATTATTTGAATCCATTGCTGAATCAAAATGATTAGTTCTATGGTTTGCACGAACAGGTGTATCTACCTCAACCGGTGTAGCCCAAATACCACTCTGTTTTCTTATATAAAAAAGTTTATCAGTTGTTCCCGTTGTAGTTCCTTGTCTTAAAGCTACAACTGTAATATCACCATCACTCTCTATATGTGAAGCATAATACCCATATATACCTCTATCTACAGTTGTATCTGTAAATTTAGCTATTTGTGTTGCACTGCCCCATGTATCCGTTGTTGCAGAACGGATATATTCATAAGCAGTACCACCATAACTCCACCAACCATAATAACCGGCGAATATATAAATATTGTTCTCAGAATCAACATCCATACCTGTAATCTCTCTACCAGTTGTACCATTTTCATGAGTATATAAAAGTTCTATACTCCAAGTACCACTTTTATTTGTCGCACAATACATGTCATACTCAAAGTTGCTACCATAAGCTACACTTGTTACATCA
The DNA here is from genome assembly GCA_034660975.1 of Campylobacterota bacterium. Lineage (GTDB taxonomy): Bacteria > Campylobacterota > Campylobacteria > Campylobacterales > Sulfurimonadaceae > Sulfurimonas. Next base: position 22,026 of record JAYEKJ010000219.1, on the reverse strand, counting down.
GCATAATTAAATTTATCATGCGTCTCAAAACCTATAAAAACTTTTCCATTGCCATCAACAGTTAAAGATGCTCTTCTTAAAGCACCATCATGCCCTGTTTCTATTTTCTCTTTACTCCATGTTTTACCTTCATCTAAAGATTTGCTATAAAACAACTCATAATTATCTACAAAAGCTAAATGAAGTGCACCATCTGATTCTTACCATTTTGATGAATAAAACTTGTAAAATACCCTGTTTTATACGCTTGTGTGTTTGTTACAAGAGATTCACCTGAAAAAACAACCTCAACATCACTCTTATCATCAGAAACAGCATCCTTTATATCATCACTCACACTACAACCAACTAAAAAGACCATCATTAAAACTAATAAATATTTTTTTAATCCTAAATACATAACATACTCCTTATTGGTAGCATTATATTTATGCTACTAAGTCAAAATTTATGAAAATAATTCATAAATCAACCTTTTTCTATAACCTTAGTAGATACTAACAATAAACTATGGAGAAATTATGAAGATATAGTAATAAATGTTCCTTGGTTGCAATGATAGATTAAATTTTTAATTCTCTATTGTATAATCTGGGTTTAAATACATCATATGTATTGGAATAGCCCAAAACTTCATTAAGTCTTAATATGCTATTATACATCTCAAATTTTAAATAAAGTGCTAAATATGTTAAATACAGATGATTATGAAATATTAAAAAATAGTTTTATAGATTCACAAAGACTATTTAATAAACTAAATGTTGTTGCAAATAATGTTGAGAACATGGAGTTTGATGAGAGTGGACTTTATCAAGAAGATGAAGAGATGTATGAGAGACATTGGCTAAAACTTAGCTCTAAGATTGTTGATGCTCTTGATGAATCTCTTGATGGCTATGGTATAGAGTTACTTAAAAATGATTCTTTAGAGTTAAGAGAACTTACATTTAATCTTATAAAAGATGATGTCATGTCAGAGACCGGACCCCTTGGGGAAAAGAGTAAAATTAAAGTAGATTATAGTGAAGATGGTTCACTAAATATCTTACAAATAAGTTAATAATTAGGAGAAAACAAACATGGGTAGAGCATTCGAATATAGAAAAGCATCAAAAATGAAAAGATGGGGAGCGATGTCAAAACTGTTTCCTAAACTAGGTAAAATCATCACAATGGCAGCTAAAGAGGGGAGTAATGACCCTGATATGAACTCTAAACTTCGTACAGCGATTTTAAATGCTAAAGCTGAAAATATGCCAAAAGATAACATCGAAGCAGCTATAAAAAGAGCAAGTGCTAAAGATAGTGCAAATATGCTAGAGGTTAACTTTGAGGGTAAAGCTCCACATGGTGTTTTAATCTTTATAGAGACTATGACTGATAACAACACAAGAACAGTTGCTAATGTTAAAAACATCCTTACTAAGCGTGGTGCAGAGATGTTAACTAAAGGCTCTTTAGACTTTATGTTCTCACGAAAAGCACTTATTGAGTTTAACCTAAAAGATGGGGTTGATTTAGAAGAGTTAGAGATGGAACTTATAGATGCTGGTCTTGAGGAGATGGAATCTGAAGATGGTGTAGTTCTTGTAACTGGTGACTACACTAGTTTTGGAACACTTACATCTGCACTAGAAGAGATGGATATAGAGATAACTAAAGCGAACCTAGAGAGGATGGCAAATACACCTGTTGAACTCACAGAGGAGCAACAAGTAGAAATCGATACTATTTTAGAAAAACTTGAAGATGATGAAGATGTTCAAAAGGTTTTTACAAACTTAGCATAACTGATGAAATTTGTAAAAGAGATATATACTGAGACTCTTGAGGTAAAACAATCTAAGTTTATAACTTATATAATGCCCTATTCTCAGTATAATAAAACACTTCAAGAACTTCGAGATTCCAACCCTAAAGCTAGACACTTTGTGGTGGCTTATAGATATTTAAATGAGTACAATCAAATAGTTGAGCACTCTAGTGATGATGGTGAACCAAAAGGTACTTCTGGTAAACCATCACTTATGGTGCTTCAAGGGATAAAGCTTATAAACAGTGCAGTTATTATTGTTAGATACTTTGGTGGTACGAGACTTGGTACTGGTGGGCTTGTTCGAGCATATAGTGATAGTGTAAACTTAGTTTTAGATTCTGCTACTCTTTTTGAATATAAACAAGAGGTATATAAAAATATCTCTCTTGAATACTCTAATCTTAGAAAAATTGAATATGAATGTTTAGGGCAAGATATTGATATAATTGAAAAAGTTTTTGATACTAAAATCACTTATCAACTAAAAGCTAGTAAATCTGATATGGATAAGTTTTTACTCAAAGTTGAGAGACTAGTTAAAATTATCTAGTTTATCAACCCTGTACAGCACTACCTAAATCCCACATTGGTAAGAAAATTCCAAGAGCAAGTAGAGTAACCATAGATGCTATAATTATTAGCATAATTGGCTCTATCGCTTCTGAAAGTCCATCTATAATAGCATCAAATCTCATCTTATAATACTCTGCAACTTTTTTTATCATCGCATCAAGAGTACCACTATTTTCACCTGCTGATACCATTTGAATAATCATATTTTCAAATAATTTTGTTTCTTTTAAACCTTGATCTAATGCCCCACCCTTCTCAACTGTAACTCTTACTGATTTAAGTTTAGTTTTTAATGGCATATTGTCTATCATCTCAATTGAGGTATCAAGTGCTTCTACAATAGGGATACCAGCATGAATGAGTTCTGAAAACACTAAAGTAAATCTACTCAAAGTTGAAAATTTAATAATATTTTTAATTAAATAAGTTTTTAATAATAACTCATGCCAGCCGTATCTAAACTCTTTAGAATTATTTATAAGATATTTGAAAATTAAGAATGAGCTTACCATCACCATAATAGCGTAATGACCATAATTATTAAACAAATATTCTAGTGCAAGTAAAATTTGAGTTGGTAATGGCAATTCACTTTTTAATTCATCAAAAATAGCTTTGAATTCTGGTACTACATAAGAGATCAAAATTGTAAAAGCAACTGCCATTGCAATCATCACATTTCTTGGATATGCCATAGCTTTTTTAAATTTAATAAAATTGGAACGAATCTCTTCAAGCATAGTAGCTAAAGAGTATAATGCCTCATCTAAACTACCTGTTTTCTCACCAAGTTGTACCATTGCAATAGTTAAATTACCTAACTCATAACGAAAGTGTTCCATAGATGCAGATAGGGAATGTCCTGAATCAATGTCATCTGCAAGTTTGGTAAAAACATATTTTAAAGCTACATCATCTGTGGAAACTGCTATCTCCTTAACTGAATCGTGTATAGATATACCAGCATTTGTCATAACTGCTAACTGTCTTATTGCTGCAATTAAAGCATCTGGTTTTATTTTATTTTTTTTAATATTTTTAAAAAAACTTTCTTGAAATCTTTTAAATTGTAGATCTAACGGCTCCGAAGATTCTACAATCTTTATTATTATCCCAGAATATTTTAATCTAACTTTATCATTAGCATCTTTTCTATCCTCAGCATAGAGAGCTTTTTCCTCTTTTTTACCTTTTGTCAGGATTGTTGCTATAAAGTATTTCATCCTTTTGTTACTTTTAAAATCTCTTCAATCGTTGTTACACCCTCAAGTGCTTTATCGATTCCATTTTGAAATATTGGGATAAATCCATCTTTCATAGCTTGCTCTAATAAAATATCCTTTGTAACACCTTTTGCAATAAGTGAAGATAATTTTTCCGATATATTGAGCACTTCACATATCATCTCTCTACCCATATATCCACTCTCACTACACTCTTTGCAACCTTTCCCCTTGTAAAGTTTAGCACCATTTGGGATAGCATCTTTTAATTCTTCTGCTATTGAAGATGGTAATTGTTCTTCAACTTTACAATTAGTGCATATTTTTCTTACAAGCCTTTGAGCTTGAATAGCTACCAATGCACCACTTATAAGATAGTTTTCTATCCCCATATCAACCATACGAGGGATAGCACTAATAGAATCATTGGTGTGAAGAGTAGAGAGAACCATATGACCTGTTAAGGCTGCTTTAATTGCAATCTCAAGTGTTTCTTGATCACGAATCTCACCAATCATTATCTTATCTGGATCTTGTCTAAGAATCGACCTAAGAGCATCTGCAAAACTTAGACCAACTTTAGGGTTTACTTGAACTTGTTGAATAAGGTTCATTCTATACTCAACAGGGTCTTCAACTGTAATCACTTTATCCTCTACATTTCTAAGTTCATTTAAAGCACCATACAAGGTTGTAGTTTTACCACTACCAGTTGGTCCAGTTACCAAAATAATACCATATGGTGTCTCAAGAGCATTTATAAACTTACGATAACTATTAGAATCCATCCCAGCATCTTCAAGTTTTACTAGGGCTTTTTGTTTATCAAGGACACGCATCACAATTGATTCTCCATAAAGAATCGGTAATGTAGAGATACGAAAATCATATTCCCTTTTTCCAACCATTGTTGAGAAGCGACCATCTTGAGGTTTTCTTTTCTCTGCGATATCCAAATTTGCTAGAAGCTTTAAACGGGAAGCTAAAAGTGGATATATATCTTTTTCAAAAATAAACATCTCTGCTAATTTACCATCAACTCGCGCACGAACGATACAGTTCATTTGAGTTGGTTCTATATGTATATCACTAGCCCTACCACCAATACAGCTTTTTAATATTACATCTATTAGTAATAATATCGATGAAGCTTCTCTTTCATCTTCCAAGGAGCTTATTGAGTTTAATTCATCTCTTATTTTTTTGATTAAACCTTTTTCACTCTCTTTTAGTTCCACTTTTGTAAGATATGTTGATATCTGCTTTTTTGTAGAGATTGCAATATTTACTGGTTTTCTTGGATAAAGTCTTTGAATCGCTTCAGTAGCTTCAATATTTAAAGGGTCACTAAAGGCAATTGTCACACTTATATCATCCTCATTTATAGGAATTGCACTATATTTTTTAAGTTGTGATAACGAGATACCATTTACAAGATTATAATCCATATCTTTAGAATCTAAATCAATGTATGGCAAATCCAATTCTAAAGCCAATTTAACAAGGACTACTTTTTCTTGTATATAATCATAGTTATCTATAATAGATAGTTTATAAACACCATTTCTTATCTGTTCTACAATAAATCTTACAAGCCTATCCATGGTCATAAAACCAACACTTGTAATATCTTTTAAAATTAGCTCCTCTTTGATACCTTTTTTTAAAAGTCTATCAACTTGACTTTGCATAATTGAACCATTAGCAAGTAAATCGTTTGTTATCCTATCCATCTCAATCCCTTACCAATAAATATGTCGTTTTACAGTGATTTTATCATAAAACTCTTCAATAACCATTTTATAAACTTTATCTGTTTTTACCAAAAAAAGCTTATATGTGATTCGATTATCCTTCTCATCTTCAAAAAGATAAACTTTTCTTTTATCATCAACACCTAACTTTACATATAAATCAAAAACTTTTGACAATACATAATCAGTTGATGGCAAATTTAATGATGCTATATCATAGTTATCAATTAAAGCATAATATAGCAACTTTTTTTGCATTAAAATTATTGAAAAAAAAGATGCATTTGCACGAGATTCTTTTGATAACTTCAATCTTGTTATTGGGATTGAAAGTCTATCGATAAAATCAGATTTTAAACATGCAAAAGCATATAAAGATACAAATTTTTCATCATTTTTAAATTTATTAAAACCTTTAAATCCAATATTGCAAGTTTGAACATATTTTTTATCTTTATATAGATTAAACATATGTTGCTTTATATTTGCGAATAAATATGTAGTTAAAAATAAAATTAATACTATCTTCATTTTATTCTTCCTTTATTTATATCATCTAACAATCTTTTAGCACGACTTGAATCTGAATGCTTAATATATTTAACTAAAATATCAGTTGCTCTCTTTTTTCTATCTAATTTTACAAGTGATTTAATGAAAATAAGCCAACTATCCTCAACTTCACTATCTATATTATTAGTAATTAATGCATATTTATATGATTTATCATATTTTCCCAATTTATAGTATTTTTTTGCTATAAATAGACTAATTGACGGGTCACTATTTTTATTAAATCTTTTGATAAGGTTTTGTATATCCTCATTATCATCTTTTCTTTTAATCACCACATCTCTCGAATCTTTTTGCTTTCTAGGAGCTATAACTTTTACTTTTTTATTATTATAATAATCTTGATTCTCTATATTTTGCATAAAATCCATAGATGGGGAAATAATTACTTTATTTTTACTATTATCAACTATTTTATTTTTATTTATAACTATCTCTGCTTTATCATCTATCTCTAAATGTTTTTCAATCACATCCTCTTTAACTATCTCTTTTTTAATATCTATGTTTATTGCACTTAGTGCCATTAGTAAAAGTGCAATACCTATCATATAGAGTTTTAATGATTTTAATTTGTAAATAAACCATCTTTTTTCTAATTTATCTATATCAAGCATCTATAAAACCTATATGGATAGCTGCCATCTCTATAATCTTATTTGAAATACTATTTTTGGAGATTTTATCTATATTCTTTTTAGAGTATATAGTATATATATCAAAGATTGTAAAAAGTAATTTATTTGTATCCCTATAATTTCCATTTGTAAGTTTATGAATAAGTTTGATTGCTTTGTCTTGAAACATATTTGCACTATCTAAACAATTTGCCTTCATAAGTTTTTTTTGTATATAAACTTTAAGTTGACTAGTAGATGCATTTTTTAACTCTATACTTTCCCAAATACGAGTTTGAAAATGTTCTTTAGCAATTAAATCTTCCTCTTTTGTTTTATGAAGTGTTATAACAAACTTTATAGCTCTTGTATCTGAGAGTAATCTTATTTTTTCCATTAAAATATCTGAATAGAGTTGTGCCTCATCCAATAAGACCAAAGGAACTTCATCTGTTTTATGCTTTTGTAACACCTTCATAAATTGTGTGAAATTCAATTCACCACTATAATTAATACCAAAAATATCTTGTGCTAATAATTTATAAAACTCATTTTCATCAAGAATTGGTATTTTATAAAGAAATATTTTTTGTGAACTAGATAAATCATCATATAATTTTGAAAGTAACATGCTTTTTCCAGTGCCAGGCTTACCATAAAGAAGTATCATTTTTAAAGGTTTATCTACTGATGTTTTTAATATATTATATATTGGTGAGATAGCATTTAATTGCACATAATCTTTAGAATCTACAATATCTAAAAACGCTTCTTTGGAGTTTTCAAAAATATCAGATTCCATTATCCTCTTTCACCTCTTTAATAATTTCATTTTTCAAACCTTTAAATCCCAATTCAGATAATGATATACTCTTCTCATTTTTATCAATAATATGTGGCTCTATTATTATTACAAGTTCTTGAATCTGCTTAGTTTTATTTTCATATTTAAAAAGATAATCTAAAATAGGTATATCGCCCAATATAGGAATTTGATTTGAATTTATTGTAGTTTTAGTATTTATTAAACCACCGAGAATTATTTTATTTCCATTTTCTACAGTTACTACTGATGATAATTGACGACGGGTTAAATCTGGTGGCATTGTTCTTCCATCTGATTCCGATATAGCCAAATCATCAACTGTTTCAGACAAAGAAGGATTGATTTTTAATGTAATCGTATTATCATCAGCAATCTCTGGTGTAATATCTAAAAGTACCCCTGCAAAAACCGATTCAATTGTTTCACTCTGACTTTGAGTTCCAGTCGATCCACCCGCTAATGTTTCTGTATTTGTAATTTTATAAAAATACTCTGTTCCAGCTGTTATAAGTGCTGGTTGATTATTTAATGTTAGCACTTTTGGATTTGATATAGAACTTACATCACCTTGAGATTTTAAAAATTTAATAATCTCTTTTAGGCTACCTGAACCTGTAAGTGATACATGTTTATTATCAGAATTCACACCATTACCATTACTACTTTCATATCCAAAATCAAGTTTTACATTTTGAAGAGCATAAAGTTGTTGCCAATCAATTCCCGTTGTTTTTCCCTCACTCATTGTTACAGATAATAGTTGTACATCAATAAGAACTTGCAACTGCACCTTTGATTGAAGACTTTTTAAATACTCTTCAAATCTTTTTAATTGCCTAAAAGTAGCTGTAACCGTAATTAAACCTGCATTTTTATTGATTATAGGCTTTTTGGCTATATAACTATCATGCGCCCTATTTAAAATATTTTGAAACTCTAAATCTAACTCTTCCCAAAATTTTACATTATCACTAGTTGCAATCTTAATACCAGATTGAGCAGTTGCTGAACCTTCACCAGAATTAGATGATGAACTAAGAGTCACATCTGTACTCCCTGTACTCGCCCTATGTGATAAAATATAATCGATAGAGAATACCTTAGTAGTTAAATAAGATATTTTTAGTATGTTATCATCAAGTGTATAACTAAGATTATTTTCTTGTAAAATAATCTTTAAAACTTCATCTATTGTTAAATTTTTTAAATGCGTTTTATTTAGTCTATTGTTCAAATATTTTTCAGTCTTTGCATCATTTACAATTATACTAAATTCACACTCATCACTTAGCTCTTCAATGAAATCAATTATTTTAGTATCTCTTGTAGAACTTATACTAAAAAGTTCATAAGAACAATCAGCAAAACTATTATTTGATAATAATAGAGTTAATAACACCCCATAAATTGTTGTTTTTAAAAATTTCATATCTAAATTCCTATCTATTTTTAAATTTTATTGTTCTATTTTTAGTAGATGTTGATAACATAATTTTTTTCTTATTTTTTACTAGAACAATTGAAGTTCTATCAATTTTAATAAGCTTGTAACCTTTTATTTTATCATAAAGAGAATACCATTTTCCATTAATCAAAGCTGAATTATTAATAATTGCTTCAAGAAAAAGCTGGTATTTTACTTTACTAATTGATATAGTTTTTACTGCCCTATTTGATTTATAACTTTTTTTTACAACTGTTTTATTTACTGACTTTGGTCGAAGTTTACTTTTAGTCTTTAGTGTGCTTTTATTATTTAAAAAAATAATAGGGTCATTTAATAAAGATATTTCAGAATCTTTTAACCCCTCCCTTTCAGGTTTTATAGCTTCTATTTGCTCATTTACCCATAACAACTCATCAGAAAATAGATCTATTTTTATAAATAAAAAAGATAAAATAATTAAAAATCTCATTCGTAAACAATCCCCCATACTGATAGATTTAACTCTGTATTTAACATCTCATGAGCTTCTATATCTAAACTATGAATATCAATCACCAAATTACTTTGCTCCAATGAGTTGATAAATTTCAATGTATTGTTAAAATTAGCTGTGGATTTTATATTTATATCTAACATATGTCCAAATGAACTATTATTCATTATGCTACTGTTTGTAAAATCTAAAATTGTAACATTATATTTTTTAGCATTTATTGATATTGAGTGTAAATATTCACCCCATATTTTTTCATCATAAAAAAGTGAAGATATAGCTTCTATCTCTTTTTTTATGTATTTATTGTTATCTTTATTTCTTTGCAATCTAATTTTTGCAGAGCTTATATCTTTCTCTAATAAAGTAATTTTAGAGTGAGGATTATTCTGTAAAAATATTTTATCAGATTTTATTTTTGAAGATATATCCAACACTTGGGCTTTATTATCTTGAAACATTTTTTCTGAACTATCCCAAAAAAATAGATATGGAATTACAAACAATGCACCAAAGATCAAGCTATATAACATATAAATATCTTTTTTTGTTTTATCTTTAAGTCTTGAATCTATCTTGTATAAATAGTTTTCTAAATTAATATTAGGCAGTATTTTCATAATATCTTAACCTTTAATTCACAAAAATATTTTTTATTTATATTTTGATATGATATATTTTGAGTAGAAAAAGTAAATTTTCCCTTATATATTTTCGTTAAATATTTTATGTAATTAGTGATGTTTTTATTATTTACAGAAACTAAATCAAAAATAAATAATTTATTTTTCTCATCTTCACGATAAGATAAAGAGTTTAATTGAACATCAAATCTACCTAAATCTTTTATCAATACAGAGAGTAGCTTAGCCTTCATTGGATAATTTACTTTAATCTCATGTATTTTTATAAGTGTGTTTTTTTTATTATTATAATTTTGTTCCTCTTTTTTGACAAGAGTATTTATTTTGCTTTTATCCAACTCTTTAGTTTTTATAATATTTTCTCTATCACTTTTTTTACTATGTAATTCTGTATATTCACTTTCAAGTAAATTAAATTGTAAAATTTTGGCATATGCTAAACTCCAATAACTAATCGGATAAGCAAAGGCAATTACAACTGCAATAGCTATAAAGATTAGTAATTTACCACTTTCTCTTTTTGTGAATTTAGGGGGACGATGGTAGGTTGTAAAATTACAATTGTATCTTTCATTTTCTTCTAAGGAGATATAAAGATGCATTAAAGAATGAAATTGACCTATCTGTTTTTTATCGCACTCAAAGCCATAATCAAATGCAAAATCACTACTATTTATACCAATTTCAACCTCTGCAATCTCATCGAATTTCGTTAGTATTGGAATCTGAGTACCGATATATAGATGTTGGATACTTTCGATATCATAAGCTCTTTTTATATATGTTAAAATCTCATTTACATTTACAAGAATCTCTTTGTAAAGTTTAATAATATGTTTTTTATAATCACTTTTAGTCTCTTTGAGATCTTCAGTTAATAAAAAATTTATAAAATCTTCATACTCTATTTTTTCACCATATAGTTCACAAAATCTTTCATACATCTCTATAAAAGAGTAATTTATAGACTTTGTATATACAAACTCTTTTTGATTATAAATTGTAATAAAAGCATCGTTCTCTTGAAAATAGACAAAACAATGAACACCATCTGTTTTTATTATCTCTTTAACATATAAAGACTTCAATAAAAGTGGTGCAGGAATTATTATGTCAATATACTTAATCTTATTTACTGTTGTTTTGTAAACCTCTTTTATTGTTAAAGGATCAATGATAAATAGATAAAAATGTCTATTTTCATCATCACTATCATTAAATGATTCAATAAATTTAATTTGATATATTATTGCCTGGTCTAAGGCTAATTCATCATACACTTTATTTATAATTGCATCTGATAAATCTTCTTCTGATATATTTTTACTGATTTCAATCTTGGCAGTTATGAAATTTTTTGTATTTAGATAAGAGATAGATAACTGTTCTTTACTATAAGCAGGTGTTGAAGTTTCATTTAAAAAGTTTAAGGTAGATGTAAAGTATGAATCTTTATATGGATTAATTGACACTACACTTGAATAAGAGTTTTGATCTTTTTTATTCATAAACTATAATCCTCTTTAATGGGAAGATCTCTGATAAAGAGCTTCCCTTTAATTCTATCTCAATATAACTTAAAATATTTTATGATTTATACCCTATCTCTTCTAAAAAAGCTTTATCTTTTGTCCAACCTTTTTTTACACTTACTTGTAAGTTAAGGTAAGCTTTTTTCGTACTTAATCTCTCTATCTTCTCTCTAGC